>CAIPGK010000784.1 GCA_903864575.1 uncultured Chloroflexota bacterium | reverse complement strand
AGCCGTCGCTTCATTCACGGTCGTCACCACGGCAGCGAACCCGCTGCTGAAACCGCTGCATGAACGGATGCCGGTAATCCTTCGCCGCGAGGATGAGGCGGAGTGGATCGACCCGGAAGTGACCGACCCGATGCAGGTCGAGCGCCTGCTGCTGCCCTACCCGGAACAGCGGATGGAGCTCTGGCCGGTCTCGCCGGCGGTGGGGAACGTGCGAAACAACACCCCGGACCTGATCCGCCCGCTGGAGGCGCAGAAGTCGCTGATCTGACGCGGAGACACCCCTCGCCGGTTCAGAGGAAGTCGAAGAGCGCGATCCAGGCGATGATCTGGACGAAGAGCGCCGCGGCCAGAACGAACCGGCTGGCGAAGCGGTCTCTCCGGGCGAGGAACCAGGCGAGCACGCCATTCATCGCAGTCACGCCAAGCGCCAGCAGCGGAATGCGCCAGAGCACGCGCGCCGATCCCCAGCGATCCGGAATGCCCGCCGCATCGAGATGCTGCACGAACTGCGGGGGCAGTTTGCCAGCCTGCGTGGCGAGCACGATCGCCATCAGCAGGACCGAGAGCACCCCGATCCCAAGCAGTCCAAGTGACAGGCTGTCCCCGGCGAGCCCGCCGCTGGCCCGGGCGGACGGCATTCGCATCGTCGGCAGCGTGACGCTCACCCGAGGCCGGGCGGGAGCGCTGCGGGCCGGCCGCGACCGGCGGGAGCGCCGCGACGCCGGCTCATCCTCCCAATCATCCCGTTCCTGCGCGTCCCGATAGCGCGGGGCGGCATCGCCTGGAGCATCCTCCGCGTCAAGATCCCAGTCATCGGCTGGAGCAGGACGCTCGACGACGGGCCGCGCGGAACGGGGCGACCGCCGTGGCGCCGGCGGAGGTTCCGTCGCCCACGCCTCATCGAAGCCCGGCTCATCCCATGGATCGGGAGGAACGGAATATGGTTCACGCGGGCGGCCGGAAGGCTGAGCCTGACGAGCCCCGCTCGCGGCAGGACGACGCGGCTCATACCCCGCTCCGGGAGGGCCGGCCAGATCGGGGCGTGGTGGGAGCGGCTGGGTCGGGTCGAAACCCCGTCGGGTGGACCCGGGGAACGGATCATCGCCCTCCGGCGCGCCGAACTGACCGAAGGCAGGGGGCTGCTGTCGGGATGGCGTACCGCCTCCCGGCCGCTGGGCGGGTCTCGATCCCCGGGGATATCCCGGCGGCTGTTGCGACATCCCCACCTCTCCTGCACCGTCTGCGGGGCGCGAACGGCGTTCCTACCGGTGAGCATAGCACGCGATTTTGCCGGGACATGGCGATGTTCGCCACGCCCGGGTCTCTCGAGCGCGTCATCCGACCGGCGTTGCTCCGGCAAGCGGGACATCCTGCTGCATCGGCGGCAGCGCGGGGGCGTTCGGCGGCGGTACGAAACTTCCGCGCCCCGCCTCGGGAGTTTGCGGCACGACCGAGGTTATCGCCGCCGCGGTCCGTTGCTCCTTGACCCACGCAGCCTCGCGGGACTGCTGGATACGGGTGATCTGTTCATCGGTCAACGGTCGTTCCGGGTCATTCTCCTTCACCCGGATGATGTGCCATCCGAACTCGGATTCGATCGGTGCGCTCGTCTCTCCCGGTTGCAGGGCGAAGGCGGCATCGGCAAATGGCTTCACCATCTCGTCGCGGGTGAACCAGCCGAGATCGCCGCCGTTCGGGGCGGTGCCGGTGTCCGTCGAGTTGGCTTTTGCCAGTTCGGCGAAATCGGCTCCCCCCGCCAGTTCCGTCTCGAGTTGGTCGGCCAGATCCTTTGTCGCCACGAGGATGTGCGAGGCCTCGACCATCGGGGCGCTCTGCCCAACAGCCGCGGAGAGTTCGCCCTGAACCTTCTCGCGCGCGAGCGCGGGCATGGCGACCAGCCGCAGATAGTCGGCCCGGTTCAGGTGCGCGGCGGGAAAGAACGCCTCCTCGAAATCGGCGAATCCGGCTTCGGCGGTGGCGCGGGCATCCGCGATGGCAGGCGTCGCGACGGCAGTCCCGGTGGCGTCGCCAATGGGAGTCGCGGCAGGTTCGTCCACGACCGGGGTCGCGAGGGGCGAGCCGACCGGGGTTCCGGCGGCCTCCTGGGCGGCGAGTTCGGCAGCAGCCTGGGCCTCGGCGGTGGCGGTGAACATGGCGGCTCGACCGGGCGTGTAGGTTGGTGTCGGCGACGGCGTGAGCAGGGGGGCGTCGAGTGGCGCGAACTGGTTGAGCGCCCAGGTCTCAGCCTCGTCCGGGGTAACCGCAAGACCCAGCTTCTGCGCGCCCTGGAGGTAGAGCTGATCCTCGACCATCTTGTTCAGGGTGCCGGGATCGGTCTTCGTGCTGCCCCAGATGGCAGGAATCTCGGCGATGGCCTGTTGGGCCATCTGCTCGTACTGGCCTCCCTGCTCGGGGCCAACGAACTGGGCGAACTGCTGGTACTGCGCGGCCTGCTGGTTGAGGTCGGACGCGCGCGCCTTCCAGTAGTCGCTCCGACGGATGGCGACGCCATTCACGGTGGCGAGCGTCGCGCGCGGCTTCAGCACGTATTCGTTGATCGCGCCTCCGGCCAGCACGAGCACCAGCAGCCCGAGCGCGATCGCCATGCCAATGCGGAGCTGCCGCTCGCGCTTCAGGTTCTGCTCGTGGCGGGAAACCCGCTTCTTCATCGGCGGCGGCCCATCGGGCTTTTGCGGCCCGCTGAAGACTCGCCACCGGGAACCACCCGTGGACATCGGCTCCTGCTCCCGTCGCCATCCGGGCGCATCGGGCCCGGTTCGTGGAAACTACGGAGCGGGGAGGCGCTTTCGCCTCCCCGCCGCCGGTGAACAATGGTCCAATCGTGCCTGTCCGGGCCGCCCGCTAGCGGGTGGAACCGGAAGTGAACGGCAGGAGGGCAACGTGGCGAGCGCGCTTGATCGCCGTGGTCACCGACCGCTGGTGCTTCGCGCAGGTGCCGAGCTTGCGGCGTGGCTCGATCTTCCCGCGCTCGGAGATGTGCCGGCGCAGGCGCGCGATGTCTTTGTAGTCGACCTCATCGATGTTGTCCATGCAGAAGGCGCACACCTTCCGGCGACCGAAGCCGCGGCCACCGCCGCCACCGCCGCGCCGCGGTCCACGAGGACCACCGCCCGGTCCACCGGCGCCGCCCGGACGGCCGCCCTGCGCGCCGCCGCCGAAACGCGACCGGGGCCCATCGCCCTCGCCGCCGCCCATTCGCTGATCGTCACTCATCGCTCTCTGCTCCATGTCGGCGTCGGATTCGCTCCCGGCGCCGGTCAAGTCGTCGTGTCAGGGCCGACTAGAACGGGATGTCGTCCACGTCTGCTGAGGGCCCGAAGTTCTCGTCGTCGCGATTGGAGCGGCCGCCCTGATTACCCTGGCTGCCATAGCTGCCGCCACTGCGATTACCCTGCTGGCGGGAACCGCCAACCTCGGACTCGCCGCCGCGGAAACCGCTGCTTCCATCGTCAACGCGAGAACCAAGCAGTTGGAACTCATTGGCGGTAACATCAAGCGAGGTTCGCTGCTGGCCGTTGTTATCGGTGTACTCGCGGGCCTCGAACCGGCCATCGACGAGCACCTGCTTGCCTTTGGCTAGGTAGCCTTGCTCGGCCATCTTGACCATTGACTCGGCAAGCGTGCCCCAGGCAGTGACCCGAAACCAGTTGGTCCGATCCTGCATCTGGCCGCTTTGGTCGCGGAACGGCTTGTTGACCGCAACCGTAAACTTGACGTTCAACTTGCCGTTCGGGGTGTACTGGGTTTCGGGGTCCCGTCCCAGATTGCCAACCAGCGTGATCTTGCTGAATCCCGCCATCGAGTTCTCCTGCTACTCCTCGGATTCCGCGTCGGCCTCAGCCTCTGCAGCCGCGTCCTCGACGATGGCCTCAGCTTCGGCCACCGCTTCGGCGGCTTCCGCCGCAAGTGCCGCCTGAGCCGCCGCGTAGGCTTCCGCCGCCGCATCCTCGACCTCGGCAATCTCGGCCGCGGCGGCAACCTGCGCCGCCATGTATGCCGCCGCCGCCGCATCTTCGGCGTCGATTTCCTGCTGCTCGACCACGCGCGGATCGATCGGCTGCGGCTCGTAGTTGGTTACCAGGTAGCGAATGACCCGATCGTCGAGCTTGAGATCGCGCTCCAGCTCATTGACTTTTGCCGGCGGAAGATCGTAGTGGTAGACGACGTAAAACCCGTCGCGCAAATCCCGGCCGCCGTGGCGGATCGGGTACGCGAGCCGGCGCCGGCCCCACGGTGAGTCACGCAAGGTCTCGGCAATCTCGCCGCCTGCGGCTGCAACGTACCCGGCCACCTTCTCGATGGCGGCGGGCAGTTCTTCCTCGGTCACTTCGGGGTGCAGGATCACCATCAATTCGTACGTTCGGGACGCACGCGGTTCATCGCGCAACGGAGCCTCCTCTCCCTGGGCTTGCCTCGCGTGACTGCGTGCCGGGTTGCGCGCCGGCCCCGTCCGCGAAGCAGAAAGGCATATTCGCTTCTCCCGCCAACGTGACGGGCGACGCATCAGCGTACCACACCGGCTTCGTTCCTGGTCTCGCCGCCGACAGCTCCTGCACCCCGGCCTCGCGGGTCATTCCGCACCGGGACCTGCAGTATAGAACATACGTTCCCAATCGCGCAAGTCCATCCGACGAATGCAATCGCCCCGGCCCGCAATCGCGGGAACCGGGGCGACCTCAATCGGCAATGAAAGCGGATCTACCGGGCGTCGAGCGTCAACCCCAGCAGATCGCCGAGTTCCCGCAATTCATCCTGTGCGGCGCGGACATCGTCCTCCTCGGGCGCCTCGAGAATCGCCTGCCCGATCTCGCGCAGCGCTCCGATGGCGATCGGGGTGTTCAGGTCGTCGTCCAGCGCGTTCAGAAATCGCTCGCGCAACGTGGAGACGTCCAGTTCGTCGTCCAGCCCGTAGGCCGGGAACTCGACCGCCTCGCGCAGATCGTCCGCGACCGTTGCCCAGTCATCGAGTTCCTCGTCGAAATACTCCCACGCCGGACGGTAGTGATGACTGAAAAGGTAGAGTCGCAGGGCGTCCGGGTGGTAATCCTTGAGCACGTCGCCGACTCGGACGAGATTGCCGAGCGACTTGCTCATCTTTTCGCCCTGGTACTCCACCATGCCGACGTGCATCCACCATCGGGAGAACGGATCGACATCGAACGCGTTCTCGCTCTGGGCAATCTCGCATTCATGGTGCGGGAAGACGAGGTCGTAGCCCCCGCCGTGGATGTCGATCGTCTTTCCCAGCAACTGGGATGACATCGCGCTGCACTCGATGTGCCAGCCCGGCCGTCCCGGCCCCCACGGTGACTCCCAGGTCGGCTCGCCCGGAGCAGCCGCCTGCCACAGCACGAAGTCCAGCGGATCCTTCTTGTTGGGATCGTTCGGAGTGTTCCCTCGCTCATTGGCGATCGGCAGCATCTCCGCCTTCGGAATGTGGCTCAGTTTGCCGAACTCGGGATCGGACGCGACATGGAAGT
>CAIPGK010000783.1 GCA_903864575.1 uncultured Chloroflexota bacterium | reverse complement strand
TTCCGCTCGATGTCGAGGCGATCAAGCGGGATTTCCCGATCCTCGATACCGTCAACGAGCGCGGCCAGCGGCTTGCGTTTCTCGACAGCGCCGCCAGTTCCCAGAAGCCGGACGTCGTGATTGACGCGGTTTCCGACTTTTACCGGACGTCGAACGCGAACATTCACCGCGGGGTCTATGAACTGTCCGAAAAGGCGACCGCGCTCTACGAGCAGGCCCGCCACCAGGCGGCTCACTTCATAAACGCGGAGCACGCACGCTCCTGCATCTTCGTGCGAAACACGACGGAGGGGATCAACCTCGTCGCGCAATCGTGGGGGCGGAAGAACCTCGTGCCCGGCGACCTGATTGTCGTGACGGAGATGGACCACCATTCAAACCTGGTGCCGTGGCAACTGATCGCGGAACAGCAGGGCGCGACGATCGAGGCCGTTCCGATCACGGATAACGGCCTGCTCGACCTCGATGCGCTGGATCGATTGCTTGCCCGCGGCCCAAAGGTCGTCGCGTTCCCCCACGTCTCGAACAGCCTCGGAACGATCAATCCGGCTGCTGAGATCATCCGGAAGGCGCACGATGCTGGCGCGATTGCCGTGGTTGACGGGGCGCAAAGCGTTCCCCATGTCGCGACCGATGTGCAGGCTCTCGATGCCGATTTTCTGGCATTTTCCGGGCACAAGATGCTGGCTCCGATGGGGTCGGGAGTGGTCTACGGTAAATTGCCGCTGCTTCAGGCCCTGCCGCCATTCATGGGCGGCGGCGGGATGATCCGCAAGGTGGAAATCGGCATGTCCACCTGGGCTGACGTCCCTTCCCGTTTCGAGGCCGGCACCCCCGCCGTCGGAGACGCGGTTGGTCTCGCAGCCGCGATCGAGTATCTCGATGGTCTCGGCATGGAACGGGTGCGAGACCATGAGCGGGAGATCACGGCCGCCGCGCTCTCCGCACTGGACGAGCTTGGTGGCGTGACCGTCTACGGTCCGAAGGATGCAAACCTCCGGGCTGGCGTGATTTCGTTCGATGTCGATGGGATTCATCCCCACGATGTCGCCGCGGTGCTTGACGCGGAGAATGTCGCCGTGCGGGCGGGCCATCATTGTTGCCAACCACTCATGCGGCGGCTTGGCGTGCTGGCGACGACCCGCGCCAGTTTCTATGTCTACAACGACGCCGGAGACATCGACCGGCTTGCGGCCGCCATTCGCGAAGCCCAGCGCATCTTCGGCGTTTGACGACATCCCGAAAGTACGGACCATGGCCGAACAGATCTACCGCGAACTGATTCTCGATCATTCCCGCAACCCTCGGAACACGGGGACGCTTGACCCTGCCGATCATTCATTCGAGGATGTCAATCCGCTTTGCGGCGATGAGATCCGCATGGATGTCCGGGTCAAGGACGACCGGGTGGATGAAATCCGGTTCAGCGGCCGTGGCTGCGCGATCAGCCAGGCTGCGGCATCGTTGCTCACCGAAATGGCGGCAGGGCGGCCGGTCGAGGAGGTGAAGCAGATCAGCAAGGACGACATGTTGGACGAACTGGGCGTGCCCATCAGTCCCGCCCGCCTCAAGTGCGCCTTGCTTGGCTTGAAGGTACTGAAGGCGAGCCTGTATGGCATGCCGCAGCAGGATGAAGACCTGTAGGGACGTGATGATGAGCAGGGAACGATGGGAGGCGGTTGCTCGGACCAGCGACCTCGCGCCCGGAGAACTGATGTACGTCGAGGTCGACGAGGACCCGATCTGCCTGATCAACATGGACGGCGAGTTCTTCGCGCTGTGCGACATTTGCACCCACCAGGATGCCTCACTGTCGGATGGCGAGGTGGTGGGTGACGAAATCGAGTGCCCGTTGCACGGCGGAGCGTTCGACATTCGGACCGGCGCGCCCGCGTCCTTCCCTGCCGTGACCCCGGTGGAAACGTATGGCGTGCGTGTGAATGGCGACCTGATCGAGATTCGTTCGAGGAAATGATGCGGCGCATGCCGCGTCCGGAGTTGCAATGAACCACCAGTCGATACCCTCCGGTGTGCTGAGCGCCGAAGCCTTGCGAGAGCGCATTCAGTCTGCCCGCCCGCTATTGACCGGATGGACCAGTCTCGAGGATCAGATCCAGCCGAATGGCTTTGATCTTTCGCTCGCCTCGGTTGCGGCGATACGGGGCAAGGGGCAATTG
>CAIPGK010000782.1 GCA_903864575.1 uncultured Chloroflexota bacterium | reverse complement strand
TTCCCGCCAGTGCGGTTGGGGACGTTTCCCACCTTGGGCCGATGACCCGCACGGTGCGGGACGCGGCGCTTCTCCTGAACGTGGTCGCGGGCGGGGATGAGCGAGATCGGCTGTCCTGGTCGAGCGGCGTCGATTATCTCGCCGCCTGCGAGGGAGATCTGCGGGGGATGAGGGTCGCATGGTCGCCAGATCTTGGATACGCAACCGTGGCGCCTGACGTTCGCGCCGCGACGGAACGTGCATTAAAGCGGTTCGAAGAGCTCGGCTGCATTGTGGAGGAGGTGAATCCCGGGATTGACGATCCGTGGGAGATTGCGGGTCCGCTTTGGACATGCGCCATGGCGGGAGTCTACGGAGCTCGCCTCGAGGAGGTCAGAGACAAGCTCGACGTCGGGTTGCTCCGGGTTGTCGAGCGTGCCGCCCAGTACTCCGGCGAGGACGTTTTTCGCTCCCAGCAGGCGCGAGCGGCCTATTGCGAGCAGATGCGTGCGTTCATGTCCAACTATGATCTGCTGCTCACGCCAACGCTGCCGGTCACTGCCTTCGATGCCGGGCTCGATGAACCGCCGCGCACCGATGGCGTCGACGATACGCCGCTCGACTGGACCCGGTTTGCCTACCCGTTCAATCTGACCGGGCAACCAGCCGCGACGGTCCCCTGCGGGCTTGGCGACGACGGATTGCCGATCGGCCTCCAGATCGTCGGACGTTGGAAGCGAGATGATGTGGTGCTGCGCGCCTCGGCCTGCTTCGAGTCGGTCTCGCCGTGGCGGCAGTTGATCCCGGTTGAAACACCGCTCTGATTCACAGCGACCGTGGGAGGGACGACATGCGGGTGATGGTGCTGATTGCGGCAACGGCCAGCTCCGAGGCGGGCGAAAAGCCCACCGAGGAATTGCTGACCGCGATGGGGGCGTTCAACGAGGACCTTGCGAATGCGGGAGTGTTGTTGGCGGGAGAGGGTTTGAAACCGACGTCGGTGGGTGTCAGGATGACCATCGACGGCGACGAAAGAATCGTGGAGCCGGGACCGTTTCCCCTGGACGAGCGTCCGGTCGCGGGGTTCTGGCTCTGGGAGGTTTCGTCGATGGAAGAGGCGGTCTCATGGCTGAGACGCTGCCCGCTTCCGATGCCGGGCAGGGCCGAAATTCAGGTTCGCCCACTTTTTGAGGCATCCGACTTTGGTGACGAGTTCACCCCCGATCTGCGGGAGCAGGAGGAGCGCCTACGGCGGAAGCTTGCACAGGATTAAATGCCGGATCAGCATTCAGCGTGGGTATGGATGGTTGACGCGCCCACGCTGACTGACAGAAGAATCGTCAGATGGCCATGCTGCGGGAGAATGCTCCGCGCTCTGCTGCTTCAGAGACAGCCCGGTCAAGGTCGATGACATTTGGACCGTTGGGATCGAGCGTGGCGGTGACCCGTCCGCCCGCATCGAAGACCTCGATTTCCCGCTCCCCATCGAGGGCGATGGTGCAGGGACCGTCATGCAGGAGAACCGTGTCGCCGTACGTCAGGAGCCGCGCTTCGCCAATGCCTGCCTCGATGACGCTGCCGGGGGCGATCGGCGCGACGATTCGGCGAGGCGACGTGCCGTCGAACGTGATGTAGGCGCCGCTTTCCGTACCGGCCGCCGCGGGAAACAGGGCCGATCCGAAACTCGCCATCCCGATTGCGGCTGGAACGATGCGCGAGAGGGCAATTGCGGCAATGTCGTCCGCTTTCCAGACTGCGCGGGCGCCGACATATCCGAGGGGCGAGGAAACCGCGTCGATCAGCGCCATGTCCGGCGACGGGCCGCCCGCGTCGACGCGAAGGACGGGCAGGCGACGAACCGCTCCAGTTGCCGAGGTTGCTGCGCCGGATGCCACCGCACCGGCGGCGAGTCCGGCCAATGTACCCTCCACCATGAGTGGGAAAACATTGTTCGTTCCGGTCGAGACCGGCATGAGCGGGACGTTGCCGCAGCCGCGAACGACGACCCGGTTGGTGCCGTCGCCTCCGAGCGTGACGATGGAGCCTGCGTTCATGTCGCGCAGCCGCGCAGCCGCTTCCTCCGAGTCGCTTGCAACCCCGAGGCAGACCATGGGGAGTTCCCTGACGGCGAGGCCGGGCGGCGCGAACTGCGCCGCCCGTGCCCCGATGCCCCAGGAATCCGGCATGTAGAGGACCGTGGTGACCCCCGACGCAAGCATGCCCGCGAAGATTCGGCGGACGATGTTGACCTTGTCATTGTTGCTGACGGAAAGGCCGAGTGCGACGAGCCGACGGATGTCCTTGCCGGATGATGGGTTTGCGATGATTCCTGCGATGATCTCGCCGTTGCTCACGCCTGCGGACCAGCCGTCTGCAGCCAACGCTTGATGGTGTCGGCCAGTCGGCCGGGCGCTTCGATCTGCGGCACGTGACCGATGCCCGACATGACATCGAGCCACGAGCCTTTGATCTTCTCTGCCGCGCGAGCGGCATGCCCGACCGGAACGACCCGGTCGAACGCGCCCCAGACGACCAGCGTCGGTACGTTAACGTCCTCGAGGCGATCGTCCAGCCCCGTGAGTTGCCCGTCGCGACTGAAGACGGCGTTGGCGATGGACTTCATGGCGGCATCCGCGCCCGGCTGGGTCCGCGCCGCATGCATGTCGTTAACCCCACGATCGAGAATGAGTTTCTTGTCCTCGAAGAAGAGTTCGAGCATCCGGCGGGCTTCGGCAGGTGACGGTTCGGCCTCCACGAGGGTGAGCAACTCGCCGGAAATCTCCTTGCCCAGTCCGGCGCTCGCAATCAGGACAAGTCCAGAAACCGCCTTTGGCCGTTCGTGGGCGAGGTGCATTGCCACCGCGCCGCCGAGCGAGTGCCCGACGACCACCGCAGGAGCCATCCCGAGTTCGGCAATAGCGTCGCCAACGGCGTCCGCGAGGGCGTCGATGGTATAGGCGAAGGATGCCTTGCCCGGCTTGTCGCTCTGCCCGTGCCCGGGCAGATCGATGGCGGCCACGCGGGCGTCGCCGACGAACTCGCCAAGCACCGCGGCCCAGGTGGTTTGCGAGCCGCCGAGACCATGCAGGAAGACAATCCTGCGTGCGGCGGTCTCGGGACCGGCGACAAGCGCGTGCAGCGTGACGC
>CAIPGK010000781.1 GCA_903864575.1 uncultured Chloroflexota bacterium | reverse complement strand
GGAATGCCATCGAACGCAGGATGGTGATGTTTCCCCTGTGGGAGTTCGCCAATGGTTCGCGCCCGGCCGAGCAAAACCGCCTCACGGTCGAACTGGCCGCGGAGGCGGACGCCGTGTCGCTTCGTCAGTTCGCGATGCGACAAGGGTTGCCGGCGCCGGACCATCGTCGCATTTCGGGCACCGGAGGATCGGACGACCACGGCGGCATCTATGGCGGCGCAACCTGGACCGCGCTTCCCCGCGTGAACACCACCGCTGACCTGCTCGCGGCCATGCGGGCTGGCGAGGTGTGGCCGGGTGGCGAGGACGGCTCCGTCGCGAAGATGGCCAGCACCGGTTTCAAGATCGCCGGCCTCGCCTCGGTCGAGCGCGGAGCGCCAGCGGAACAGCCCTCCGGTTCAGTCGGGAAGATCATCGAATCGCTGCCCCTGCTGTCGGTCTTCTCCGGCACGCAAGTGCGCCGCGCCATTGCGGGCCGCTATGAGACCTGGGTCAGCGAAACGCTCGGCCAGAACGGGCAGGGGCTGCCCATGATCGGCGCGCTCGCCCGGATCGGAAATCTCGTCGAAGCGCACATGCTCCTTGCCCCCTACCTAGGGGTGCATGGCTACTTTGGCCGCGAGCGTCAGAAGACGCAGGCCCTCCGCGAGACGCTCGACGTCCCTTCGACCGAGCCGCTGCGTGTGGGCCTGTTCGTCGACGACCTCGGTGAGATCCACGGCGTCTCCACCTTCTACCGGCATATCGATCAGTTGGCAGGCGAAACTCGCGACCTCGAGATCACGCTCGTCGGATGCGGCGAGGTGGAGGCTGGCGCCACGCTCAAACCGATTGCTTCGGTCCCGATGCCGCTCTATGGCGGCCGCGCGCTCGCCGTGCCGTCCCTCCTCGATACGCTCGATCTCATTGCCGAGCGTCGCTTCGATGTGATCCACGTCGCCGCGCCGGGTCCGATGGGGATCACCGCAGCCGTCGCCGGCATGGCCCGCGGCCTCCCGATCGTCGGGGCCTACCACACCGAGCTCGGCGACTACGCACGACAGCTTTCCGGCGACGCCCTGGTCGGGGACATCGTGGAGACGCTCGTCCGCTGGTTCTACGAGCGCTGCGCGGCTGTTACCGTGCCATCGAACGCGACCGCGCAGGCGCTGCGCTCACGCGGCTACCGGATCAGCAGGATGGAGGTCGTCCGGCACGGCGTCGACAGCGAGCGCTTCCGGCCCGATCTGCGGGATGCCGATCTCCACGATGAGCTTGGCGAAGGACGGACGATCATCCTCTATGCTGGCCGGGTCAGCAAGGAGAAGGGCCTCGATCGATTCGCCGACCAGTACCGGGCGCTCCGCGAACGCCGCAGCGATGCCCACCTCGTCGTCGTCGGCGACGGTCCGTACCGGACGGAAATGGAAGCGTTGCTCGGCGATTCCGCCACCTTCACCGGCTTCCTTCACGGCGAGGAACTTGCCCGGACCATGGCGTCCGGCGACATCTTCGCCTTCCCAAGCCAAACCGATACCCTCGGTCTTGTCGTTCTCGAAGCGCAGGCATCCGGGCTTCCCGCCGTGGTCTTCGCGAAAGGCGGCCCGAGCGAAGGCATGATGCCCAACATCAGCGGTCTCGTCGCTCCGGCGGACGATGACCTCTCCTTCATTGCCGCCATCGAAACACTGCTCGATCAGCCCGCACTGCGGGCGCGAATGGGCCATGAAGGACGCGTCTTCGCCGAGTCCCAAACATGGGAGCGGGTCTTCGACTCCCTTGCCGCTCTCTACGTCGAGGTCGCCAGCGGCCAGGCCCGGCGGGGCACACCGCAATCCGAGCGGGGCGCAATGCCGCCGCTCTTTGCCGCCATGATGGGCCACCCCGCATAGACAGGCGCTCCCGGCGCAGCTATGACACCGCCCCGGTAGGCTGTCGCCTCCGGGGCGGTCAGCGTTTTCCCGGTTGCCAGCCCCGGGCTACGGCATGAAGAGGCCGCCGTCCACGGTCAGCACGTGGCCCGTGATGAAGCCCGCGTCGGGGGAAGCGAGAAAGGCGACGGCGCTCGCCACATCCTCCGGCGTGCCGAAACGGGCCAGCGGTGTTTGCTTCAGCAATTGGTCCTTCAGGTCCGCGGGCAACCCTTCAGTCATGCGAGTGTCGATGAACCCCGGCGCGACCGCGTTGACGGTGATGCCGCGCGACCCGATCTCCTTGGCCAACGACTTGGTGAATCCGACCAATCCTGCCTTCGCCGCCGAATAGTTCGCCTGCCCGGCGTTGCCGACGAGCCCCACCACGGAGGTGATGTTGATGATTCGGCCCGACTTCTGGCGCATCATCGGGCGCACCGCCGCCTTCGAACACAGGAAGGTTCCCTTGAGATTCGTGGTGAGCACGCTGTCCCAGTCATCCTCGCTCATCCGCATCAGCAGCGTATCGCGGGTGACGCCAGCGTTGTTGACGAGCACATCGATGCCGCCAAGACGGTCCATCGCCGTCTCGATGGTCGCCCCAGCGCCATCGGCAGAGGAAATGTCCGCCTGCAAGATCTCGACCCGCCGGCCGGTCGAGGCCAAATCCGCCTGCGCCGCCAATGCGGCAGCCTCGTCACCGCGGTAGGTCAGCAGCAGGTCGAAGCCATCCGCCGCGAGCCGTCTCGCCACAGCAAGCCCAATTCCTCGCGTGTCACCCGTGACCACGGCAACCTTGGCGCCGCTCACCTTTTCCGCCATTTGGACCATTCTCCCATCGGAAGCATTTCGGCGCTCCGGTTCGCGCCTGCGGATTGCATTCGCCCGGTTGATCACTGGCGCGCCGGAATCAATCGCCGTCGCTGATGGCCGCCAGCACGCCCGCTCCGCGCCGCGCCGCCAACTCCGGCCGGGGCACACCCGCGACGCCCCATCGCACGACGCCTGCGGCCCATGCCAGACCAGCGCCGAAGGCGACCAGGACAAGGTTGTCGCCCTCGTTGAGCTTGCCCTGCCCGGATGCCTCGGCAAGCGCGATCGGAACCGACGCGGCAGAGGTATTGCCATACCGGTCGAGGTTGACCAGCACCTTCTCACGGGGGAGCGCGAGCCTGCGCGCGGCGGCGTCGATGATCCGCGAATTGGCCTGGTGCGGAATCAGCATATCGATGTCGTCGAAACTCAGCCCGGCTTTTTGCACCGCCTCCGCGGCAGCGTCGCCCATGACGCGCACCGCGAAGCGGAAGACCTCCTGCCCGTTCATTTGCATGTACGGTCGAATCTCGGGGAAGAGCTCGGCCGATTCCGGCACGATCGCGCCCCATCCAGGCGCGTAGAGATGCTTGTTGCCGCCGCCATCCGCGCCCATGACTGTCGAGAGCAGGCCTCGCGGCTGATCGCTTGCCTCGATCACCATTGCGCCAGCGCCGTCTCCGAAGAGGATGCAGGTTGACCGGTCGGTGTAGTCGATGAAGCGGGTCAGCGTGTCCGCGCCAATGACGAGCACGCGATCGTACAGCCCCTGCTGCACGAACATCGAGCCAACGGTGAGGGCATAGACGAAACCGGAACATGCTGCGCCAACGTCGAACGCGGCCGCGGACCCGCCGAGCTCCGCCTGCACGAGGCAGGCCTCGGAAACGATGAACTGATCGGGCGTGCAGGTGGCGACGACGATCAACTGGATGTCGTCAGGCGTCAGACCGGCATGGGCCAGCGCGGCGCGGGCTGCCTTGACCGAAAGTGAGGTGGTCGAATCTGCCGGTCCCGCCACCCGTCGCTCGCGGATGCCGGTTCGGCTGACGATCCACTCGTCATTCGTGTCGACCATCTTTTCGAGCTCGGCGTTGGTCAGCACCCGGTCAGGTACCGCCATGCCGCAGCCGGTGATTGCTGCGTAGCGCATCGTTCATCTCCCGGGCCGACCCGG
>CAIPGK010000780.1 GCA_903864575.1 uncultured Chloroflexota bacterium | reverse complement strand
TCCGGAGAACATCGTCTCCTTCCGCACGGCCCGGTACGACGCCTACCCGCTGACCGTCGCTGGCCCCGGCGCGGGCGCCGCCGTCACCGCCGCCGGGATGCTCGGCGACGCCCTCGCGCTCGCGGCGGCGATGTCGCTGTCGTAACTCGTGGGCTGATGGACTTGCCGGGTCCTGCGCTTACCGGGCGACCGGTCATCCCGAAAGCGCGAGGAAACCCGTCTGCCGGCGTCGCGCACCAGCACCATCCTGCGTCGGGATGACGGAACGATAGAGGGCCGCCCCGCTATGCCGGGGGCGTGGTGGCGGTCGCCGTCGGGGTTGCGGTGGCGGCGGCAACGCAGACGTTGTTGGTGCAGGCCCCGTCACAGCACTGGCTGCTCGATGTGCAGACAGCGCCACCGATCCCGCAGGTGCACACCTTTTCGGTCGGGTGGCAATACCCGTTGCAGCACTGGCGATCCGCGTCGCACCGGACATTCTGGCCCAGACACATGCAGATGCCGTCGACGATGATCGTGCTGCTGTCGCCGCCGGCGCTCCTGCCTTCGCAGTCATGGCGTGTATGCAGTCCCCTGGCCGCCCCTCGCCCCCTGCGTGTGTCGGCAGGGGACCGTCGCCAACGGTTCGGCGCCGCCGGATCCCGTGCCCGCCGCGCGCGCCTGCTAAACTGACAGGCGGCTCCGCGCATGAACGGGCGCGGACAGGAACGCTCAATCATCGGGGAGTGCTGGAACGTGGCGATCGAGCAGACGCTGGTCATCGTGAAGCCGGATGGAGTGCAGCGGGCGCTGGTCGGGGAGATCATCGGCCGGTTGGAGCGGCGCGGATTGAAGATCGTGGCGCTCGGCCTCAAGACAATCGACGCCGAGCTTGCCGGCCGCCACTACGGCGAACACAAAGGCAAGCCGTTCTACGACGGCCTGGTGGAGTACATCGGGTCCGGCCCGAGCGTGATCATGGTGCTGGAAGGTCCGGATGCGATCGAGGCGGTTCGCTCCACGGTCGGCAAGACCAACCCGGTCGCGGCCGGCCCGGGCACCATTCGCGGCGATTTCGGGATGATGGTTGGCCGCAACCTGATCCACGCTTCAGACAGCGTCGAAAGCGGCAAGCGCGAAGTGGCCCTCTTCTTCGGCGACAACGCAACGGTCTCCTACGACCGGGCGATCGACCGCTGGATCGTGGAATAGCGCCGTTCCCCCAACCGGGAACGGAAAACGGGCAGGCCCGGGTGGCCTGCCCGTTTTCATGCGTTGCCGGTGTTGGTGGAGGACGATCGCCCCGATTCGGCCCGTGGCGGGCATGGCGAATGGGACCGGTCCGGGCAGCAGATCCTACTTGCACGCGCTCCAGAGCCCATACCCGTGGCCGCGGGCGAACTCCTGGCCGTCGATGAACGTCTGGTAGTACCGCCGGTTTGGGGTGTCCCGGTAGCGCTCGGCGTACCCGGCACGGACGATTGCATCGTTCGCCATGTAGATCTGTTCGTCATGCTGGTACCAGACGTATCGCAGGAGACGGTCGTAGCGGTCGCGGTCCTCCTGGTCCATCTCCAGCCAGACGGTCTTGCCATCAGCCTGCTGGAGCAACTGGCGGGTGAAGTCCGTGGCTTCCTCGCCGTAGCACTCGAGGGGGCGCGTGCCCTTGCCGGTCTCCGGAGTGTCGATGCCGACCAGCCGGACATGCTCCGTCCGTCCATCCTTGCGGCGAATGACGATCGTGTCACCGTCGATGGTGGAGATGAGCTGGACCTGCTCCGCCTTCGCGGGAATACGGTCCGTCCAGAGCGCGGGCACCGCACCGTACGGAAGTTCCTCGCAGGCGAACCCGTCCCGATCTGGATCGAGATCAGCGTAGGTGCGCGGATCCCGGTCGAACATCGTCTGCGCCCAGACCTGATTGGTGAAGGCGGCGCAGGCGCTGGGGGCCTCTGCCGCGGGAACGACGTCTGGCCGCGCCGTCGCTGTTGGCCGGGGCTTCGGCGTGCGGGTGGCCGCGGCCGGCGCGGAACCAGACCCTGACCCGGAGGACCCGAAGGTCGGCGGCGCGCTCATTGTCGGGACCTCGGGAATGGTCACCGCGGTATCCGCGTTTCCATCCCGGTTCAGCACGCGCGGCAGGAGAAGAAACGCCCCGACGACCAGCAGAAACCCCAGCGCGACCCACTTCATCGTGCCACCACCGGGAGCGGCCGCCGCACCCGCCGCCGGCACGGCGCCGGGTTCCGCGTCCATCTGGCGATCGGCGCGATCCTGAGGCCCGGCAGAAGACCGCAATTTCGACTCCGACTGCGTCTGTGCCTGCGACTGCGCCGCAACCCCCGCGGCCCGCGCCGCTTCGGACGCATTCACCGCGCAGTGGTGGCGGGAGCCATCGGGATTGTAGGGCCGCCATTTATCCGGACCGAGTTGCCGGAGTTCGATCGGCTGCCCGCAGGTGTCGCACGTTTTCCGGATGACGGCCATGCGGAATCGTCCCCTGGGTCAAGGCGGATTGCCGGGAATCGGGATTCGCAGCCGCGGGCATCGAGAAGCCGGGGCGGCTGATCCAGCCCAACGGGCCGCACCGCGGCCGCGCCGCACCGACGAAATGCCGCCGGACAACGGGCATGTCACCCCGACGCGCGCCATGCGGGCGTGAATCGCCGCATCGGTAACGGGCTCCCGGCGGCTGCAGCCGTCCTACTCCTCTTCGAATCCCCGGATCAGTTGGAGGCCGGCGATGAAGACGATGACGAAGATCACGATCCCGACGACTCCGATCAAGCCTTGCAGGGTCATTAGCGGCGCCTCAGCAGAGCCCCGAGGGACAGGATGGACGGAACCCAGATACCGACGAACATGCCGGAAAGCTGGTCCTGGAAGAACCAGAGGTAAATCGAGAACACCATGGACAGAAATGCGGCGAGGACGATCAGGAGCGTAGCCTGATCGATGGCTGATTTCTTCAAGTCGAGATTCTCCCTTTCCGGATTTTCCGCGAGTTCCCGATGATTTTCAGCCCTGCAGCCGCCAAAGGCAATAGGCTGGCCGCCCGTCCTGTATTTGAACGGCGAGGCCCCGCCGTGTTGACGACGCGCGATGAGATCGCTAGCGTTCGTACAGCAAGGAATCGGTGGAGCGCGTCAGCCGGGAACGAACCGGCCGGGGAGTGCGGACTCGATGATTCTCTCGGACCGTGACATCCGCAAGGCGCTTGAATCCGGGCGCATCGCGATCGACCCACTGCCGGACCTCGATGCCCAACTCGGCTCGGTCAGCGTCGACTTCCGCCTCGGTTCGACCTTCATGGTCTTCGAGCACAGCCGACACAGTTTCATCGACCCGCGAAAGCCGCAGTCGATCGGCGAGGCGATGCGAACAATCGAGGTCGCCGACGATGAGCCGTTCATCATGCAGCCGGGGGATTTCGCCCTCGCCAGCACGGTCGAGTGCCTCACCCTGCCGCCCGATCTGCTCGGCAGGCTGGAAGGTCGGTCCTCCATCGCACGCCTCGGCATCACCGTCCACAGCACGGCGGCGGTCTTCGAGCCAGGCTGGTACGGCACGGCGACGATGGAATTGAGCAACCTGGGGCGGATGGCGGTCGCCCTCTACCCGGGGATGCGCATCTGCGCCTTCTCCTTCGAGGAGGTCTCCAGCCCCGTCAGCGTGCCGTACCGCGAGAAGCGTGGCAACAAGTACGCCGGCCAGATGACCCCGCGCGCCAGCCAACTCGCCGGCGAAGGCCGGGACGCCTAGGCGAGCGTGTTTCACGTGAAACGCGGCGACTGGCCGCCGCGGGCAACCGGGTACCAAACGCCGGAGCGACCGGGAACCGTCGTCGCTCGGCCGCAGGGGTTCCCGTCAGCAATCGTCCTGGCGATATTCCCCTCGATTCAGCAGCCTGCGATCAATGGACTGGCTCTTTGCGCCTCACGAAACAGCCCGTAGCCCTCATGTCCCGGGGGAGCCGGCCGCCGGCAGCATGTTGGCAACCTGTCAGTGACGCAATTCGCGTCAGCCGCGTCGTCATTCGGTTGAACGAGAGATCTTCGCCAACCACCCGGAAGCCGGGAACCTCTCCTGTGTCGGGATGACGGCGAACCGGACGGTGACGCCATCCGGGTTGGCAACCGCTCCAACGCCATCAATCCACCGCCCGATGCACCACGATCAGCAGCGGACAGCCGGATGGACAACCCGCGTCATGCTCGCGGATAATCACGGCAGCAAGCGCGGGATTGCGACGAACGTCAGCACCGGGAGAACCAACGTGTCGGTTGCGGAACTTGAAGGAATTCGCCGGCGGTTCATGCCGATGTTGCGGGTGGTGGCCGCCGAGTACGACACGCGCGTCCCGGCAGGGTATCCGAACCTGATCGATTCGCCGGAGCGCGGGGCCGTCGGCCTGGAAATCGATCCATCGCACGCTGTCTACATCACGAGCGACGGTAGCGGACTGTACGCCGACCTGTACTACCGCAGCGCGCGCACCGACACCCGTTCCAGCGCGTCCCGCGAGAAGTATTCCGGCATGCCGGTGAACGACCGGCGGCCGATCGCCCCGGACGTGAGCGACATCCACCTTCGCAACCTCGTTGCCGAACTGATGGCCCGCTGGAACCAGCAACCGGGCATCATCCACATGAGCGACTCCTGAACGCGACGCCTTGTTTCACGTGGAACACGGGCACGCAACGAGGCCGGGCATCGCGCCCGGCCTCGCGTGTTTTCGCGGAACGTCCCCGCGCCCCGACCGCGCTACACCCATTTGCACCTTGTCGCCACCTGCCGATCACATGAGAGTTGCGCCAGTCGTCGTACCGAACCACGCATCCCCAGCAGGGGGCCAGGAGACCTTCATGCCAACCAACGACTCCACTATCCTCGGTCAACTCAACCGACGCCGCCTCGTGCAGGGCGCGGCCGCCGCATCGGCGGTTGCCGCCGCGCAGGGCTTCGATGCTTCCGGCGTCTGGGCCACCCAGGCCACCCCCGCGGCGGAAGCCGCGCCGGAGTTCGTTCCCGTCCACCTCGTCAGCCCGGACTACTACATCCCGGATCGCTTCAAGGACAAGGTGATGCTCATCACCGGCGGCGCGATGGGCTCCGTCGAGCAGGGCGTGACCAATGACCGGTACCTGATCTCGATCGGCGCAGCCACCGCGATCCGCGCCGCCCGCGAGGGCGCAAGACTCGTGCTCGTGGACGTCAAGCAGGACGGTCTGGCCGAAACCCTGAAGCGGGTCGAGGAGGCGGGCGGCGAGGCCATCGTCATCGAGGGCGACGTCACCGAGACCGATGTGTGCGACGCGATGGTCGAGGCCGCCGTAAAGGAATACGGCCGCCTCGACTACGCCCTCAACGCCGCGGGCGTGCTGGACGGCAACAACCCCGCCGCTCCGGTCGATTACAACCGCCCCGAGGACGAGGCCCTCGCCCCCGCGCTGCTCCACCAGGCGACCGACGCCTACTGGGACCGCGTGCTGGCCGTCAACGCGACGGGCGTCTTCAAGTCCCTTCGCTCGGAACTCCGGCAGTTCGTCGCGCAGGGCGACGGCGGGG
>CAIPGK010000779.1 GCA_903864575.1 uncultured Chloroflexota bacterium | reverse complement strand
GGCAACCCCTACAACGGCAAGCTGGACGGCCAGCGCCGCCTGAAGCAGGGGCTCGTCATCACCGTCGTCTCCCTCGACGAGATGCCGGACGACGCGCTCGTAACCACCGTCGGCGGCATGGGCGCGCCGATCGTCAGCAACGAGCGCATCTACCGGGGGGATGAGCCCTTCAATTCGATGCGCGCCGTGGAGCGCTGCCTCGGCCGGCAATTCACCCACGTCATCCCAGGCGAGATCGGCGGCGCGAACGCAATGCGCCCAATGGTCGTCGCCGCGCTGGCAGGCATCCCGGTGATCGACGGCGACGGCATGGGCCGCGCCTTCCCCGAACTCCAGATGGACACCTTCACCATCTACGGCATCCCTGCCACCCCCGGCGCGATCACCGACCCGCGCGGGCACACCGTTCTCTTCACCGGCATCGACGACGCCCAAACCCTCGAGCGCTACGCCCGCGCCGTCACGATCCAGATGGGCGGCTCGGCCGGGTACGCCTTCCCGCCGATGACCGGCGCGGAGGTCCGCCGAACCGCCGTTCCCGGCACCGTCACCCTCGCGATCCGCATCGGCGAGGCGGTGCTGGAGGCCCGGCGCACGAAATCCGAACCGCCGGTCGACGCCGCCCTGCGGATCGCGGGCGGGGAGCGCCTCTTCAGCGGCAAGATCACCGACGTGGACCGCCGCCTCGCCGGGGGCTTCGCGCGCGGCGTGCTCGCCCTCGCCGGAACCGGCGCCCACGCCGGAGAAACCCTGCGCATCGACTTCCAGAACGAGAACCTCATCGCCCGCAACGGCGAGGGGCGGGTGGTCGCCGTCGTCCCGGACCTGATCTGCATCGTGGACGAGGAGACCGCCGAGCCGATCACCACCGAACTGCTGCGGTACGGGATGCGGGTCGCCGTCGTCGGCATCCCCGCGCCCGCGCTGCTGAAGACCCCGGAGGCCCTCGCCGTGGTCGGTCCCGCCGCCTTCGGCTACCCGGACGTGCCCTACCTGCCGATGGCCGGCGTCTTCGGGAGCGGGCTGGCGGGGTAGCCCTGCCGGCGCCTCCGCCTCCGCGCCGGGCATCGTGCCGGCCCGGACTCCTCATGATGGGCGCGGGCACGCCCCGGCGGCGCACCGCCTCGCGGCCTGTCCACCCGGACATGGAAGACCTTCCGCGGGAGCGGTCGGGCATCGAGCACTGCCGCGGGTTTCGCTCCTGTCGCCAATCGATATGCGCTGGTTCTCGCGGTTCTTGGTATCCTCCCTTCCTGCGGCGCTCCTGGCATGTCACGCTGGTGGGTTCCGGCTATCGTCAAGGCCGTCCTTCCGCAGGTGCGCAGTGGAGGTTAGTCAGGCATGGATCAACGGCGATTCGACCGGCTCGCTGCGCTCTTTGGCGCCGCGACCTCCCGGCGGGCAGGGTTGGCGGCGGCGCTCGGTATGCTGCTCGGCGGCGCGGCCGCGGCAGACGCCGCACGCCGCGGGCATGCAGGAGCCGATGCGCGCGGCAAGCGCCCCGAGTCCGAGTGGTCCTGCGGCAACACCAGATGCACGCAGAACACCGACTGCTGCACCCGCCTGTGCGATGCGCAGAACCGGCGATGCAAGTGCCTCAAGCGGGGCGTCGCCTGTTCGTCTACCAGGAACTGCTGCAATGGGTTGAAGTGCCGCGATGGCGTGTGCAGCCGTCCGCCGAGGAAGGTCTGCAATGCGTCGACCTGCGCGAACGGGTGCTGCAACGGCCCGACCTGCGTGACGGCGACGAGCGCGAGCGCCTGCGGGATCGGCGGGGCGGCATGTGTGGCGTGCACCAGCCTGGCCGCTTTCTGCAGCGCCGGAACCTGCAGCGCCGGAACCTGGGCGAACCAGACCACCTTCGGCTCGTCCGGCTCCGGCAACGACCAGTTCTCCAACCCGCGCGGCATCTTCATCTCGGCGGACACCCTGACCCTCTGGACCGCCGACTCCTTCAACAACCGGATCTCCATCTGGACGCGGGGTGACGCGTCCTCCACCAGCTGGACGAACCAGACCACCTTCGGCACGTCCGGCTCCAACAATGACCAGCTCGACTTCCCGAACGGCGTCTTCGTCTCGGCGGACACCCTGACCGCCTGGGTGGCCGACAGATCCAACAACCGGATCTCGATCTGGACCCGCCCGGACGCGTCTTCCACGTCCTGGTCGAACCAGACCACCTTCGGCGCGTTCGGCTCCAGCAATGACCAGTTGGCTGCCCCATACAGCGTCTTCGTCTCGGCGGACACGCTGACCGTCTGGGTGGCTGACACCGAGAACAACCGGATCTCGATCTGGACCCGCCCGGATGCGTCTTCCACGTCCTGGTCGAACCAGACCACCTTCGGCACGAAAGGCTCCAGCAATGACCAGTTCGAAAACCCGAGCGGCATCTTCGTCTCGGCGGACTCGC
>CAIPGK010000778.1 GCA_903864575.1 uncultured Chloroflexota bacterium | reverse complement strand
GGGATTGGTGAAGCAGCGCCGTTCCACGTCGGCAATGTCGGTGACGTCACCGACAAGCATTCGGTCGAGCCGGTAGCGGGCAGCGTCGACTCGCGGAGCGTCCGGCAGGTGGGCGTGGTGACCGTCATGCGGGACGGTCATGGCCAAAGAATTCCGGATGCGTCGAAGGCTGAGATCATCATCGGACGCATCACCTGCCGAGGTAGACCGGTTCGAGGGTGAATGGATCGTCGACATCGCCGGCGGCGAAGCGGGGAACGGCGAGCGCCAGCAGGGCCTCCGGGCGACGTGGGCGCAAGTCAGTTGCCACGAGGAGCGCTCCTGCCTGCCGGAACAGACCGTCATCCTCCCCCAGTTCACCGGTAAGCACTGGCTGACCAAGGCTTGCGACGACCTCGGCGAGTTCGGCGGGCGTTCCATTGACCGGTCCGACGATCTCCACGGGTTCGCCGGTCACGCCGCGATCGTAGACCGCCCAGGCAAGGCGCCCGCGACCGGCTGCGACTGCGGCGACCGTGGGCCGGTCAACGGCGAGCGCGGAGGCTGCAGCGGCGGCGAGCGTCGAAACACCGACGATCGGGAGATCGAGGGCAAGGCAGAACCCCTTGGCGACGCTCATGCCCACCCGCAGACCCGTGAACGCACCCGGACCGGTCGCGACGGCAATGCCGGCGAGTTCGCCTGGTTCCAGGCCAGCCAGTCCCAACAGGCGGTGGACCTGATCCAGCAGTTGCACGGTGTGATTGCGCCCCGCGCGCCATGCAAGCGACGCGATCTGGTTACCGCATCGCACCGCGACGCCTGCCTGATCCGTGGAGGTATCCAAGGCGAGGAGCGCATCGGTTTTCAGGTGCTGCGAAGTCATGTCGCCCCTTGTCGCTGCTGGCCCGTGCCGGAAGGAGTGTAGACCGGACAGGCAGCCTGCGGCAGGGTGGCATGGCTCCTGCGTGGACCGTCCTTCCGGGGGCGATCCCGGTGAGCCATCATGTTGACAGCTCCCGCCTGCTGGCGGCGTACCCGGACAAGCCGGGGACCGCCAGGCCGCAGGATGACCGACTGGCCGGGAGAGCGGGAAAAGCCCGCTCCTCCGGATCAGTTTTCCGGCTCGACAGCCTCCAGGATTCCCTCGAGCCAGCGGCGCGTGGACCCCGGATCTCCCCACCCTTCGAGGGTGATCAGGCGGACGTCGCCCTCGTGCCCAATCGTTACGGCGAGGCAGGTTTCAGGCAACAGATCACCTGCCCGCTCCGGCCACTCGATGACGGTGACCGCGCCATGCGGGTCGAGATACTCGTCGAACCCGAGGCTTTCGAGTTGACCTGGCCCTGACAGCCGATAGAGGTCGACGTGGTGGAGGCCCAGCCCACCGGGCGCAGGGCCATGCTCATCCACAAGAATGAACGTGGGGCTTTGCACCGCGCCATTTACCAGCAAACCTTGACCGATGCCCTGCGTCAGCGTCGTCTTGCCAGCGCCAAGGTCGCCATGAAGAAGGATCACGTCCCCTGCGCGGAGGCGGCGAGCGATCGCGCGGCCGACGGCGCGCGTGCGCTCCGCGGACTCGGAGCGGATGGTGACGGAGGGAAGTCCGGAACCGCTCATCCTGTCCGCTGCCCGGCAAGATTCAATCGCCAGTAGTCGAGAAAAAAGGCGGGATTGTCGGCGGCCGCGAGGGAGGTGAGGCGGTCGAGCAGTGCTTCGCGACCGGCCTCGTTCGCGATCCGGTCGAGATGGGCGCGGAGGATGACGGTGCGCAGGAACTCGCGATAGGTTGGAGCGTCCGCGAGGATGGTTGGCGCTTCCTCCACGCTGGTGGCGATCCCGGTAAACCCTGCGTCGGCGAGGCGGTGATAGGTTTCATCCGCGCCAGCGAATTCCCACGGGCCGGGCCAATCGGCAAGACGATCCCGGTAGGCGGGTTCGGCCGCGATGGTACGGTACCGGTCCATCAGTCGGTCGAGGTTCGGCCCGCCGCCGCACTGAGCGACGAGCAGGCCCCCCGGGGCCAGGGAATCGTGCAGCCGACGGAAGAGTGCGGGGTGATCCAGTACCCAGTGAAACGTGGCCGTACTGAAGATGGCATCGACCGGCTCCGGCAGCGTGAAGTCGAGCAGGTCAGCGTGCAGGAAGCTCACACGATCGCCGAAGGTCGGGCGCAGGAAGGCTTCGGCCTCGGCCAGCATGTTGGCGGATCGGTCCATGGCGATGACACGGCCGTGCGGGAGCCGTTCCAGCAGTTGAGCGGTCAGCCTTCCGGTGCCGCATCCGGCGTCCATGACGGTCTCGTTGCCGGTCAGGGGCAAGCGGGAAAGGACCCGGGTTCCCCAATCGACGTGCGGATTGGAGAGGCGGTGATACTCGCTTGCATTCCACTCGCGCGGGCTGCGGCTGCCCTCGGTGGGCGTGTCGTTCGTCATTCGCTGCTGTCCAATCCTGTGCCGATGCGTTCCGATTCGATGGACCGCGAGAGCGGCGCCCACTGTGGTGGCCCGAAGTATGGCGATTCCGCATCGTACCGGAGCGGAACGTCCTCGGCACGGGGGGGGCTGCTGGCGAGATCGACCAGCAGCGATGGTTCGTCACCGATGAGCGCCGATGCCAGGATGCGCCGTCCATCTGGCGACCAACTGATTTCCTGTGACAACTGTCGAGGCGCCTCGATATGCTCCTGCCGCGCGCCGTCGATCACGACGACGGATCGTTCCCCGTCAGCGAACGCGAATCGGTCCCCATCGGGCGACCAGACCGGAGCGCCAAGCGAACCGGATCCCTTCACGACCTGCGCCATTTTTCCTGATGCCGGATCGAATCGGCGGATGGCGGTGCGCGGTGGTTCGTACCACTGCTGGCTGTAGAGGGAGTAGAGCAGCATCATCCGGCCCGCGGGCGCGGGGTGCACCGACCACAGGTCGGAGACTCGGCCGCCGGTCAGGTTGTCATAGATCGGGTCGTGCTCGATGCGTCCGGTCTCGACAGCGTAGAGGTCACCGGGCGCGAGCGAGGGTGGTTCGTTGCTGATGCGGTCCTTCGAGATGAAGTAGAGAGTCCGGCCGTCTGGCGAGAATGCAGGGTTGAAGGCAAGGGGGAACCTGCGTCCGGTGACGTCGATCAGCCTGCCGTCCACGGTGTCCGCGAGACGAACGCCAATCGGGCCCGAATCCCTGATCGGGTCGTAATCCTGCAGACTGGTGAACGCGATGTAGCGTCCATCAGGTGACCATACCGGTGCGGTGTGGCTGGAGGCGAACCCCGCGAGGCGCTCAGTCTGCCCGGTTGCCGGGTCGAACAGGTAGAGCGAGACCTGGGATTGCGGATCGGCGTACTCGATGGCGAAGAAAGCGATGTATTTCCGGTCAGGGCTCCATGCCGGAAGCATCGCATCATACCCATCGAGGATGACCATTGCTCCACCGCCGTCGGGTGCGGCGAGCATGATGGCCTGGTCGCGGGTGAAGAGCACCGGACCGGCGTCCGAGAGCAGGGCGGAGCGACGCTGCAATGTCCGCTCGTCCGAGGGATCGACTGCCCCGGCGTCGTTCAGGGCTCGCTCGGCTGCAAGGAGATCATGGCCGTTGGTGGCGGCCATGCTCTGGTGCAGCAGTTCATCAACCCGCAGGCGGCGAGCCTCGGCGAGTTGGGCTGTCACCGATCCGAGTCGAGGCGACCGGCGTGCCGCCGGCAGCAAGGCGTCGATTGCTCCGGCGTAATCCGATTGGGCGATGCGGGCGATTCCGAGGTCGAGTGCGGCGCGATCCGGCGCGAGCGCGGATTCAGCGGCTGCCAGACGATCCGGGGCGTCGCGCCAGTTTCCGGCGGCCGTGAACGCGCGGGCGGCTGCGAGGTAGTCTCCGGCGTTCCACGCCATTTCACCATCGGCATAGGCTGCTGAGGCTCGCGTCCGCACGTCGTTCTGTCTTGTCCAGAGCGATGCCGCGACGAGGACGGCCACGATGGCCGGGATCAACATCAGTATCTGGAGTGCCCTCTGGCGAACGCCGCCGAAGGCCGTGCCGACCGGCAGATCGAACGACCGCAGTGACGCGCCGCAGACCCGGCACGCGGCAGCGTCGAGAGGGTTGAACGAGGCGCAGACGGTGCAGAACATCCCGGCAATCCGATGTCATGCGGGCGAGTGGGCGAAGCTGCTTCTATGCTACAGGGTACATGGTGCGGGCGCCGGACGAAGCCGGCGGGCGACCGGAGGAACGAGCCACGATGCGCATTCCCGAGAGCCGCGAGGGCCGGATCGGTTGCCTGTTGGCGCTGGCGATGGTGGCCGCGCCATTTGTGGCGTTGCTGTTCGGCGTGCCTGCCGCGATGGCGGTGCTCGCAGCAGGCTCCGGGGCGACCGCGTTCCTGGCGTTCTCCACGTCCCGCATCGCGGAACCTGAGCGAAAGGCGTCCTTGTTGATGGCGGCGATCATCAACGCTGTCTTCGCGCTGATCGCGGTCTGGATCCTCATCAGCCGCGTGTTCTGACGCGGGCCTGAGCTGCACTGGCCGGGAAGACGTGGCCCGTCGCTACGCTCCGGAGCCGGTTGCCGACTTGCGCTTTCGCGGCGTGGTGTGGGCTGGTGCGTTGTCCGGCGCGGCAGCAGCGGTCTCGCGAGGATTCGCGGGGTCCGCGGGCGCCCGCTTTGACGGTTTTGGGGCACTCGCCGGTTCACCGGGGGGCTTGTCCTTGGGCGCGGACCTTGAAGTCCGGGTTGTGCTGGTGGGGGCGGAACCGGGTGCAGCGTCATTGGCGGCTGCTCGTGATCGCTTGCGAGCTTGCGGCTTTGGGTCGTCGGCCACCAACGCGCCAGTGCCTGGATTTGCGGCTCCCAACGACCTGGCCGAGGCGGCTGACCGAGGCTTTCGCGGTTTGGCCTCGACGGCTGCAATTTCGGCCTTGGGTGAAACTCCGGGACTCGCCATCGCCGGATCGGCGGCGGCGACGTCCGCAATGGCCGCCGACTCAACTGGCGCCTGCGTTCGAGATTGTGATGGCCTGGCCGCGGCCCCCGGCCCGGCGGCGGCGAGAGGCTTCTTTCGCCTCGGTGTCCCGGGAGCCTCCTTATCGTTTTCCGGGGTCTCCGACGTCGGTAGCTTGCGCGGTTTCTTCGGCTGCCGCACCGGAGCGGGGACAAGTTGCTCGGGTCTGGCTTCGATCGGCGGCAGATCGGGCAGTTCCACCGGAGAAAACCCGAGTGAAAGCGACTGCTCCACGATGTCTCGCTTGAGCAACCGCTCGGCGGCGTGGAGTTTGCCCCTGAGGGGATGGTCGGGGGAGACGTCGGCCAGCATTTCGCGGATTTGTCGCATGAGGTCGATGGTCTTGTTGAACGTGAGCACGAGGTCCCCTTCGGAGAGTTCGATCTTCTGGCTGATGTCAGCCATCGACGAACCCTGACACCAGGCGCGGGCTGCGCCGTAGAAGTTCGGGTTGTGGCCCTCCGAGATCATCAGCCCCTCGGCCCGTTCCTCCCCAAGAACGGCGTGTTCGACATCCTCGATGCGCCGGCGGGCCAGCACGAGGGCATCGGGCAGGATGAAGCGGTTGCCATAACGGAACTCGCGGTCGAATGAGAACCAGGAAAACACTTCCGCGAGGTTTTCCGGGCTGAGACTCTCAAGCACGCCGCGGTCGACAAGTTCGCAGAGGATCAGGCCGTCGTTGTCGAAGACCTCCGCAAGCATGTCGGCCTTTTCGGTCGGGTACCCGCGGTGAAGGTACCCGAAGCGGTGCATGACATTTCGGATTCCCCGAATGACTCCGCGAATCCGTTCGTCCTCGGCATCGAGTTCGCGCGCCAGTCTACTCTCGACCTGCTTTCGCTCGGCCTCCCGCTTGTCGATTTTCTCGAGGTTGTCGCGGTGTTCCTTTCGGCGGGGGCAACTTTCGCAGGGGTGCGCCTGCCGCTCGGCGACGATCGCCTTGTGGTCGGCGGTCGCTTCGGCGAGTTCGATGGAAAGGGTTGCCTGCTCGGCGGCCGCTCGTTCCTGTGCTCGCTCGCGGTGGTCTGCGAGTTGGCTCTCGAGATCTGGCAAACCGCGCGCTTCAACGTTCGCCCAGAGCTCGGATAGCGCCGCGTCGTCGATGAGCTCGAGCGGATTCCTGACGGCGTCCGGGGGTTCGATGAGCGCCTCGGGGAGCGTGACGGTTTCGTCCGTAAGGTAGTCAATATTGCGGTACTCGACGATGAGGTCGATGCCACCATCGCTTAGGAAGCGGCCAACGCCGCCTATGCCGCCGCGCCCGAGATACACCGCCCAGCCCCGGTCCCGCAGGTGGACGACGAGCCCCGGATTCGCGGTGCGGAAGACCCGGCGCAACGCCTGCCTGCCCGGCTCCGGCCACGGCAGGGAGGATTCCAGCGACCGGGCGCTCGCCTTGATCTGGTCCTGCAGGCGGCGTTCCCGTCCCTGCGCCGCCGTGAGATTGCGGGTGACTCGGCGGTGGTCCTCCAGGAGCAGATCGCCGCCCTCGAGACCGATCAGGCAGCCCTTGGGCATCCGGTCGATCTCGCGGCCGATGTCGATGATCTCCTCCTCGAGCCAGCGGACCCGCTGGCTCGACTGGAATTGGTCGAGGCTCTCCATGAGCATCGAACGCACCCGGTCGCCGGTGGGAGGGTCCCAGAGGTTGAGGACCGTGTTGTAGCGGACCGCGAAGGCGGAGCGCACCGGATGAAGTTCGCCGGTCGCGATCTCCATCGTTTCATGGAAGGTGAACCACGGGGAGTAGGGAACGACGACGTGGCCGAACCGGTCCATGCCGCGACGGCCCGCACGGCCAGCCATCTGCTGAAATTCGTTCGGGATCAGCGCACGGCGGCGGCGGCCATCCCACTTGCTCATGCGGCCGATGACGACCGTGCGAGCAGGCATGTTGACCCCGAGAGCAAGGGTGTCGGTTGCGAAGACGACCTCCATCAGGCCGCGGCCGAACAGGACCTCGACGAGTTGCTTGAGGATCGGCAGCAGGCCAGCGTGGTGGAACCCGATACCTTTTCGGGCCAGCGAGGTGATCACCTTCACCTGCCCGAGTTCCCGGTCCTCAGGGCGCATCGCGGCGAGGATCGCGTCGATGGTCTGGTCGATCAGGTCCGCCTGCCGGTCGTTGACCAGATTCGGACGCATGACCGCGAGACGTTCCGCGAATGCCTGACAATCGTTGCGGCTGAACAGGAAATAGATCGCCGGGAGCATGTCGTTCGCATGGAGGGCGTCGATGATCTCCCGCGGCTGCGGTTCGTCCATCTCGGGAACCGAGCGCTCACCCTTGCGAGGAGGATTCGGGGAACGGTTGACTTGCCGCCGCAGTTCGCCGCCGGTGTGGGGGAAGTCCTGCACCCGCGCGCCGGTTTGGTCGATCACGAGGTTGAGTTTGCCGTTGTGGAAGTAGTTCAGGGCGAGCGGAACGGCCCGCTCGGTGTGAGTGATGAGCCGGATCGGACGATGCGTGCGGGAAATCCATGCCGCGATTTCGTCCGCGTTGTTCACGGTGGCCGAGAGGCAGATCAGTTGCACGTGGTCCGGGCAGAGAATGATCGACTCTTCCCAGGTCGTGCCTCGCTCCGGATCGGCGAGGTAGTGAATCTCGTCGAAAATGATGCAATCGACTTCATCGAGATCCCACGGGGTCTGCAGGAGCATGTTCCGCAGAATCTCCGTGGTCATGACAATGACGCGGGCTTCCCGGTTCTCGGTGACATCGCCCGTCAGTAGCCCGACATCGTCGCCGTAGATGGCGCGAAGATCGCGATACTTCTGGTTGGAAAGCGCCTTGATCGGGGTTGTGTAGAGTACGCGGCCAGTGCGCTTGAAGGTTTCACAGATGCCGAACTCGGCCACGATGGTCTTGCCGGTTCCCGTCGGCGCCGCAACCATCACCGATTCGCCGTGGAGGAGGGTGCGGATGGCTTCCTTCTGGAACTCGTCCAACGGGAAGCGGTACATCGACTCGAACTGCCCGATTTCCGCTTCTACAGCGGGATCGCGAGGCAGGGGCGGTTGCTCCACCGGCGTCGGGCGCCGATAGGGAATCTGGTCCTGTTCGCGTTCCGGCGGCGCGGCCTTGTGCTTGCTGCGCGGGGAAGGTCGGAATGTGCGGCGAGGGGGCAACGCGGCTCTCTCAGGCGAACGGTCGGAGGACGTCTCGGGGCAGGATAGCGCAGCCGTTCTTCCGCAGTTCGGTCACCACCCCTCACTGCCCGGTTCGCCCTTGAACGGACCGGCCAAGTCCGCGGTGATCCAGCCGCCATAGTAAGCGCCAGGTTGGGGGACGGCGGGTTCGCCATCGACGGTGCAGGCATCCATTGGCGCAGGGTAGAACGCGATGAATCGGGCGATGGATTCATACCCCGCAGCGGGGTCGGGGTAGCACCATGCGGCTCCCGCTGCGACACGATCACCGACCACCACGTCATACGAGATGGCGACCCCCTTGAACTCGCAGAAGGTCTGGTGGCCATTCCGCACGAGATGCTCGACGAGCACGTCGTCGGGCGGGAGATACCAGGTGGGTGGATGAGACGTTTCCAACACCCGGATGGCGCGCCGGGTTTCCGCGATCCCCACGCCGTTGAAGATGATTTCAACAAGGCGTGATGAAGCCTCGCACCGGGGCGGGCGTGGATAGCTCCAGACGGACTCCTGGCCGGGAACAGCAGGATCGGGAGTCGGCCATGTCGAGCGCGGCATGCAGATCCTCTCGGGCGTTGCCGATGCCAGCCGACAGGCGGCGCGGCGCGTTTCCGGGTAGCATCGGACAGATTCGGCTTTCAAGCGAGGGATGCCACGTGACCGGGGCGACGCAAACAGTGCGGGAGATCGGGGAGTTCGGGTTGATCTCGGCGCTGGCAGATGCGTTGCCCGCGGGCGTGACGGCGGGGCCCGGGCTGGAGTTGGGTATCGGCGACGATTGCGCGGTATGGCGACCTGCGGCAGGTGAACGCATCGTCGTGACCACTGACAGCCTCGTGCAGGGCATCCATTTTCGGCTGGACTGGACCGACTGGGAACAGCTCGGCCACAAGACGCTCGCCGTGAATCTCTCTGATCTTGCGTCCATGGGGGCCGTGCCGAGGTTTGCGGTCGTCACGCTGGCCTTGCGGGGTGATGAGCGGGTCGAGGACCTGCGCGCGCTATACCGGGGTCTTGGCGCGCTCGCGGAGCGTACGGGCACGCTGGTCGCTGGAGGCGACATCGTCCGCTCGCCGGAAGCGCTGGCATTCCACGTGACGGCTGTCGGTGAGACGCGCGGAGCGCGGGTCATTCCGCGATCCGGGGCGCGGCCGGGAGATGTGATCGGGGTCAGCGGGACAATCGGAGCGTCAGCCGCCGGGTTGGCGCTGCTCCTGGATCCGGGGAGCCCCGCTGCCGGGACGGCGACGGCCGATCTGCTGCGAGAGGCCCACCTGCGTCCGGAGCCGAGGATTGCGCTTGGCGGCATTCTGCTGGAGCAGGGGGCGAGCGCGGGGATGGATCTGAGCGACGGACTGTTCGGCGACCTGCCGAAGATTCTCGCCGCGAGCCGGGTTTCGGCCAGGGTGGACGCCGCGCGGTTGCCGGTCGCGGCGGCGGTTCGGGCGCTCTTCCCGGATCGCTGGCTTGGCATGGCCACGCGCGGCGGCGAGGATTACGAGTTGCTCTTCACTGCCCCACCAGACCGGTGGGGCGCCGTTTCGATGGCCGCGGACAAGGCAGGCGTGCCGGTTACGGCCATCGGTGAGATCGTCGAAGCGCGGAATGGACGCCCGGACCTGCTGATGGTCCGGGAGGATGGAACTGAGGAACGGGTCGCGGCCGGGGCCTTCGACCACTTCCGCTGATGATGTGATGCCCCCGGTCAGCCCCGGTCGGCGATGGCGTGACGGCCGATGCCGAGGGCGTCCACGATGGTGTGGAAGAGATGGGTGTTCTGGTAGAACCCGGCGAGTCGGTCCGCGCCGGGGCCGATGGCGGAAACGGGAACCGCGGCCGCGGTATGACCCGTTGTCGCCCAACCGACGACAAAGCCATAGCTGGACCCTGCCACAGGGAATGGACCGTCTTCGTGGGCGAGCATCGTGTCGAGCAACCCGCCGCCGGGTTCGTAGGGGTAGGGTGTGTCGCCTGAACCGGCAATGGCGAGACCGCCCGTTTCATGGTCAGCGGTGACGATGACGAGCGTGTCCGGTTCACGATCCGCAAAGGCAATGGCAACCTGGACCGCCCGGTCGAGTTCGAGCACGCCCTTCAAGGTCAAGGGGGCGTTGTTGCGGTGGGCCATGCGGTCGATGGCCGATTC
>CAIPGK010000777.1 GCA_903864575.1 uncultured Chloroflexota bacterium | reverse complement strand
GTCGCGTCGCCTGCTGATCCGGCAACATCGGCGGCGTCTTCAGATCCTTGATCATGCCCCGCTGGGCCTCGTTGACCCGGCCGGTGTCGCACCCGGCCAATCCCGCGAGCAGCAGGACGGCCGCGACAACCGTCACCACCCTTCTAGTCAGCGTGGGCAGAATTCGGCGCTCGGTACGGTCCAAAGGCGTCCTGATACTCCTCGGCCACCTCGAGCCCGGTCTTATGAACATAGATTCGTGTGGTCGCTGGAGAGGCATGGCCCAAGATCGTCTGCACGGTCGACTCGCGCACCCGGCGGCGCACCAGTTCCGTCGCCAACCCGTGGCGGAAGGAGTGGGGCGTCACGTCGCTCTCGACGCCAGCCCGTTCTGCCAGCCCCGCCACGATGTGCTCCACCGTGCGCGGACTGATCGCCGACCCCGGCACTCCCAGTTTATCGCGTCCGCTGAATGCCGGGAGCGCGCCGGAGCCGCGAATCGGGTCGCCCCGCCCGTTCCAGTACCGGATCAGCGCTTCGGCCGTCCCGGCGTCGAAGTGGACCGTCCGGCTTTTGCCGCCCTTCGCGCGGTAGATGTTCGCTGTCCCGCCCTCCAGGTCGATGTCCCGCCGTCGCAACGCGCACAACTCGGACACACGCACGCCCGACCGGAACAGGAACCGGATCATCGCCTGCACCTTCAGCCGACGCAGCTCGAGGTGGGCCTTCTCCTCACGAGGAAGCCGATCGACCATCTCGACGATGCGTTCCAGGTCCGACAGCTTCACATCCGGTGGCGGCGGCGTGAACCGGGGCATCATCGCGGCGATCCGCGTCTTGATGCGGTCTCCCGAGAGATTCAGGTTCAGGTCGTAGCTTGCGAGATAGGCGCAAAACTTTCGCACCGCCGATATGTTGTTCTGGGCAGTGCGCATCCGGGAAACTTCCTCCGGACTTCGCACGTCCGGCGGCACCAGGATCGACGCAAACGACGTCACATGCTCCGCCGTCAGCGCCGTCACCGGCGCGGACTCGGGATCGATCCCCTCGTGCTGCTCGAGGTGGCGGAGAAACTTCTCCACCCCGTGGCGATACGTCTTCTTGGACCGCGGCGCCAACCGCAGATCCCCGAAGAACATCTCGACCGCCGCGTTGATGGTCAGGCCAGCCGCTGCCGCCGGACCGTCCCCGAGGTCGATGATCCTGATTTCCGCTTCCGGGAGGTTCTCCTCCCGCCGAATCATTGGCGCCGCCACAAACGCACTCCCGATGGATCGCCACCTTTTGGTCGCCAGCGGGGGTGGCTTTGCGGGTGTACGTACACCAGTTTAGCGCATGATGTTATGCCGCGCTAGTCCCCTTCCGCACTCCGTGCATATCTTGCGATCATTTCCGCGGTATCCCGGTGAAACTCGCCGTTCGAGAGAATCCGGGTCAGCCCCGCTCCCTTCGCCGCGCGCCTGCCTTGCACATCGACGTGCGGCCCAAATCCGATCAATGGCGCGCCGACCTCCGGGTCGGCCGCGAGGTCCGCGATAACCTCCCAGTCGATCGCCGCGTTCATGTCCACCACGCCGAGCGCGAGCGCTTCCCCGGCTTCCCGCACATTGGCTGCGAAGGCATCCACGTCCTTCACGAACCGCGGCTCCAGCCCGTTCATCCTGACCGCCGACGCGATCTTCGACCCGAACATCAGGTCTCTGTTCAGCACCACCACCAACCGCCCGTTTTCCGGCTTCATTCGCTTCCCTCACGCTTCATCTGCCGCGCATCGCCGCATGCTACGATCCTGCCACGCTGCCGCCCGACTCGTGGCCGCGCCCGCAACAGGAGTGTCCGTCATGCCCCAGCGTGAAACCATCCGCAAGGTCGCCCGCGCCCGCATTCCCGCCATGACCCGCGCCGAACGGGTCGCCGCAGCCATCGCCGGCGATCCCGTCGACCGCATTCCCGTCTGCTTCTGGCATCACTTCCAGCCGCACGGCTCCGGTCGCGCCATGGCCGACGAGACCCTCCGCTTCTTCGACGAGGAGTTCGACCTCGACATCGCCAAGGTCATGCCGGACATCCCCTACCCGTTCCCGGAACGGTCCATCACCGAAATCGACCAGTGGCGCCTGCTCGAGCCGATTTCACTGACCGGCAGATTCACGGTGCAGCGCGTCGAGGCCGTACGCGCCCTGCGCGATGAACTCGGCTTCGACACTCCGATCGTGATGACCGTCTTCAGCCCGCTGGCCCAACTCATGTACTTCGCGAAGGACCGCGAGACCTTCCTCAACCACCTGCACGAGGCGCCGATCGTCATCCACGAGGGGCTCGTCACGATGGCAGAGAACCTCCGGGAGCACCTGCGTGACGTGGTCGACGCTGGCGCTGACGGCATTTTCTTCTCGATCCAGGGGGCATCCGCGTCGGTCATGCCGCTCGATGACTACCGCGAGTTTGGCCGCCCGTACGATCTCATGGCGCTTCAGGGCGCATCCGACGGCTGGCTCAACATCCTGCACGTCCACGGCGATCGCGATCTCTACTTCGACCGCGTCCTCGACTATCCCGTCCAGGTGCTCAGTTGGTCCGACCGCCTCGCGGGGCCCAGCCTTCGCGAAGCGCGGATGCTTACCAACAAGTGCCTCATGGGCGGCTGGCACGAGTTCGGTCCCCTCTCCTCCGGTCCGGCGGAGGCCATCCGCGCCGAGGCCGAGGACGCCATCGCCCAAACCGGCGGCCGCAAACTCATTCTCGCCAATGGCTGCTCTGTGCCCGACGACACCGACCACCGCTGGCTCGACGCCGCCCGCGGATTTGCCGAGGCGCTGAACGTCCCATCCTGACCTGCCGAACGAAGCGATTGCGGGAGCGGGGCGGTCCTTCCGGGTCGCCCCGCTCCCGTTCGCCGACACGCCCTTCGCTACCGGCAGGAAATCGCGTGATCGACCGGCCCGCCGAAATCCGCAGTCCAGTAGTACCCGTATTCCGACGACGCATCGTATGCGCGGCCGATTCCTACGGCGCCGTAATCCCCGTCCAGCATCCCACGCCGATGCTCGGGACTTTGTTTCCACGCGTTCACTACTCCGGCAGCGCTCCCCATCCCCGCCGCGATGTTCTCGCCAATCGGGAACGCCCGGTAGCCATGCTGCCGGATGTTCTGGTCCCACGTTGGGCCACCCCGAAGGTTGTGGTCAAAGTAGTTCCGCGAGGCCATGTCAGCGCTGTGATGCTCCGCCGCCGCGCCCAGCGTTGCGGAGAGGGTGAGCGGTCCTTTGCCGTGCTTGCGACGAAACGCGTTCATCTTCTGCAACGCCTGGCACTCGACCGACTCGGGCAGATAACCTCCGGCGTTCGTTCGCGCCTTCCAGTCCGGCCGCGCTTCAACGCCCGGAAGCGCCGGCCCAAACCCGATCGCGAGCACGGCGGCAAGCGCTACGCATCGCCCGATCGTTCCGATTCCCATTATCAGATCGCTCCTCTGCTCGGGAGCGGCACGGGGCGCCACCCATCGGCGCCAGCGAGCGCCGCTCCCGCATCCCGGACCCGCGGCAGCCACCAGCGAGGCCTCGATCACCTGACGGACAGGAGACGAACACACCCCGCCCGCAACGTTCCGAGAACAGGCTCGGACGTCGCTGCCGGCGGGGTTGTCCGGGACCTGGAACGTTCGGAGGCGAGGTTCGGTTTCCCGCGCCAATCGCCATGACGTCGGCTTGCGGTTACTCCGCCGCCGCTCCGGCCTTCTCCTTCTTCTCCATGATGGTCGTGGAATGCCCGGCGTCGAGCCGCGCCTTCGGGTCGTAGTGGATCACCGCGTGATAGACCGCCGTGACCGCCTCGGCCGCGCCGGTGGCGATAAGCTTGAACTTCGCCGGGTAGGCCGCCACGTCGCCTGCCGCGAACACACCCGCGATTTCGGTCGCCATCGTCACCTTGTCGACGACGATCTGGTTCCGTTGCAACTCGAAGCCCCAGGTCTTGAGCGGCCCGAGGTCGGCCACGAACCCGATCGCCACGATCATCTCGTCGGCCGGTATCGTCGTCACGTCGCCGTCCGCGTTCTTGAACGACACCCCCGCGAGGCGGCCGTCATCTCCGGCATGCACCGCGGTCGTCTCGTATCCCGGGTAGCGCAGATCGACCGATGACCGGTGCAATTCCTCGACCGTCGCCTCGTGCGCCCGGAACTTCGAGCGGTGAATCAGCGTGACGGACTCCGCCACCGGCTCCAGCGTCACCGCCCAATCGACCGCGGAATCTCCGCCGCCCACGATGACGACCCGCCTGCCGCGAAAGTCCTCGACCCGCTTCGCGAAATAGTGGATGCCCTTGCCCTCGAGTTCGGCGATCCCGGGCGCATCCACACGCTTCGGCTCGAACGCCCCCACGCCAGCGCAAATGATCACCGACTTGCTCCAGCGGTCCCCATTGCTGGTCCCGAGGCGCAGGATTCCGTCATCGCCCTTCTCGAGTTCCAGGACCTGTTCCTTGAGCCGGATCGCTGGCTCATTGCGGCGCGCCTGTTGGTCGCAGTTGGCCACGAAATCCTTGGCCAGCACCCGCGGAAACCCGATCACATCGTAGATGTATTTCTCGGGATAAATCGCGGTCAGCGCCCCGCCGGTCTCCTCGAGGGCATCGATCACCTGCGTTCGCGCGCCACGCAAGCCAGCGTAGAAAGCTGCGAAAAGGCCGGTCGGGCCGGCGCCGATGATCGTGATATCGAAGATGTCTCGACCCTGCGGGTCGGCTCCGGCGTGCTCGGTCACAGGCTCTTGCTCCGTCTGGTCGCCGCCCCATCGGGCCGGCGCGCATCTTGATCATTCGGACGTGAAGTGTAACAAGCGGGGTCCCGTGCTCCTGTTCCCGGGCGATGTTTCGTTGTATCCCGCGCACAACCAACCGCGCGGCTAGAATCACCCGTCGGCGCGGCGCGCGCCCACCTCCGTCGCCGCCGGAAAGGCCCTCGCGCTCATGCCTGCCGCCACCACCTGGCGCCGTTTACCCCTTCCGGCCGATCTCCCACCCGCCCACCTCGAGGCATTCGCCTGGGTTTGCCTGCTGATCGCCGTGAATCAAATCGGCTTCGGGATGATCGTGCCGGTCATCTCGCTCTACGCTCAGGATTTTGGCGTTCCCGAAGTCCTGATCGGCGTCGCCATCTCCATCTACGGACTAGCCCGCTTTGTCGTGAACGTTCCCGCCGGTCGATTCGCCGATGCCCGAGGCCGGCGGGACCTGCTCGCGCTTGGTGCTGTGCTCACCGGCGCGGGCAATCTCCTTTGCGCCCTCGCCCCGAACTACCCGCTCTTCCTCGCGGGTCGGTTCATTTCCGGCGGCGGCGCGGCGATGGTGCTCACCGCTGGCCAGACCATCGTCGCGGACATCTCCTCGGTCGCCAACCGAGGCCGGCTGATGGCCTTCTACCAGGGCGTCTTCCTTTTTGCCGTCGGTCTCGGCCCGGTCTTCGGGGGATGGATTGCCACCCGCTTCGGTCTCGCCGCCCCATTTGCCGCCAACGCCGCCGCCTGCGTGATCGTCACCGCGCTCGCCCTCCTGCGTCTCCCGGAAACCCGCCGCCCGTATCCCGCCGGTGACAGGCCACGCCTGCCTGTCCGCGACCAGATCAACCTCTTTCGCCGCATCCCGGGGTTCGCCATCGTCGGCGCGGTCAGTTTCGCGCTGTTCTTCGCGCGCACCGGATGCCTGTTCCAGATCATCCCGCTCGACGGCGAGCGCCGCCTCGGCCTCTCCCCCGGCCGCATCGGGTTGGCGCTCGGCATGATCAGCGTAGTCGGCCTGCTCCTTGCCTGGCCCGCAGGAGTTCTTGCAGACCGGTTCGGCCGAAAGGCGGTCGTCGTTCCAGGGACGCTGATCTACGCCGCATCCCTGCTGCTGTTCAGTGCCGCCGGGTCGTGGCCCGCATTCCTGTTCGCCGCGGCGGTCCTCGCAAGTTCCAGCGGCATTGGCGGTTCTGCCCCCGCCGCCTATGCCGCTGACATCGCCCCGAGAGACATGATGGCCTCGGCGCTCGGCGCGTATCGCAGCATCGCCGACAGCGGCTACGTCATTGGGCCGCTCGTGCTCGGGGCAATCAACCAGGCAGTCGGCGCGCAAGCAGCCTACGCCGTCACCGCCGCACTGCTCGCGGCCAGCGGCCTCGCCTTCCTCATTTGGGCCCCCGAAACCGTCACACGCGCTCCGCTGGCTCAGCCCACCATCAAATGACCGGCCGGTTTGTGCAACGCGCTGCTTGCCTGTACCCTACCCGCTTCGTATAGTGCGCCGAACGCGCGGCGAAGCGCGCCCAAAAAACCGTACCGACCGACAACCACAGGGACACGAAAGCCCGGAGAAGGATTGCGACCCATGACGGATTCCCGGATCGCCCGATTCCTCGCTGACGCTTCCTCCGGGCAGCTGAATCGCCGCCAGGTGATCGAGCGCGGACTCGCGCTCGGCGTCGCCACCCCGGTGCTCGCCGGGCTCTGGCAGGCAGCCCCGGCCGCGGCAGCGCCGATCGCCACGGAACCGCGCGCCATGCTCCCTGTGCCTCAGGAGGGCAGCGGCACCTTTACGGTGCTGATCTCTGTCGGCACCGAGGACATCGATCCTCACTACTCCTACGCAACTCTCTCCTCCACCATCGCCTACCTCGCCTACGAGATGCTCGTTCGCTACAAGGACTCCTCAACCGACGAGGTCGAGGGGATGCTCGCGGAATCGTGGGAGGTCGCAGAGGACGGAATGTCCGTCACCTTCACCCTGCACGACG
>CAIPGK010000776.1 GCA_903864575.1 uncultured Chloroflexota bacterium | reverse complement strand
GCGGGTCGGTTCGTCGAGGAGCAGGAGTTTCGGATTCAGGCAGAGCGACCGGGCCAGCAGGACCTTCTGCTGGTTGCCCCCGGAAAGTTCGCGGATGCGCTGCTCCGGCCCAGCCGTCTTGATCCCGAGCCGGTCGATGAAGCGGTCGACGACCTCCTTCTGCTTGCGGCGGTCGACGACGCCGTGCCGCGAGAGCGCCGGGAGGGCGGCAAGCGTCAGGTTCTCCCGAACCGAGAGATACGGGATGATCCCGTCGGTCTTGCGGTCCTCCGAGCAGAATCCGAATCCGGCGCGGATCGCGTCGCCCGGTGAATGGAATCGCATCGTCTCGCCGGCGACCTCGACCGTCCCGCCCTCCATCGCGCTCGCGCCGAAGATCGCGCGGGCCAGTTCGCTCCGCCCGGATCCGAGCAAACCGGCGAGCCCGACGATCTCACCGGGCCGCACCGACACCGACCCATCGTGCAATCGCGGTTCGGACGCCACATGGCTGGCGGTGACCACCGGCTCCCCGGAGATCTGCCTCGTGCGCTCGCGGAATCCCGTCGCCCCGGCGCGACGCACCTCGCCAACCTCCTTGCCGAGCATGCTGGCAACGAGTTCGAGCCGCGTGACCTCGGCCATCGGGCGCACGCCGATGGTTCGACCGTCGCGCATGATCGTCACCCGATCACACACCTGGTACAGCTCGTCCAGCCGGTGCGTAATGAAGATGACCGAGACTCCGCGCACTTTCAGGTTCCGGATCACAGTGAAGAGGGTTTCTACTTCCCGGTCATCCAGCGAGGACGTCGGTTCGTCCATGATGACCAGCCGGGCGTCGAAGGAAACCGCGCGGGCAATGGCCACCATCTGCTGGAGCGCGATGGTGAGCGAGCCGAGCGGACGACGCACATCCACTCCGACGCCGAGTTGCCAGAGCAGGGCGGCCGCTTCCCGGTTCATCCGGCCCCAATCAATCAGGCCGAACCTGCGCGGCTCCCGCCCCATGAAGACGTTCTCGGCCACCGAGCGAAAGGGTACGAGGTTGATCTCCTGGAAGATCGTGCTGACCCCTGCGAGGTTGGCCTCGAGCGGCGACGCGAAATCGACAGGTTGGCCGTCGAACACGACCTCGCCCCCGTTTCGCCGGTACGCGCCGTTCAGAATCTTCATCAGGGTGCTTTTGCCGGCCCCATTCTGGCCGACGACGGCATGAACCTCGCCGCGGTCAACCCGCAGGCTCGCGCCGTCCAGCGCGATAACCCCCGGGAAGGTCTTGCGGATGTCGGTCATCTCGAGCAGGGAGCCTGTCCCGGCAGCGGTCGCATCGACGGGATCATGCTCGGGTCGCTGATCGCTCACGCCGCGCTCCTTTCGGCGATGATCGACAAGGTGCGCCCCGCCTCAGCAACGCGGAGGCAGGCATGCTGCCTGCCCCCGCGTCCGCTGGTCGGAGATCCAGGCCGCTAGAACTGCTTGCCCTGGAATTCCTTGGCGTTGCTGCTGTCGAAGAAGCGATCCTCGACCTTGACCCAATCCGGGATGTCCTCGCCAGCGATGTACTTGTCCATCGTCTGGAAGGCGATCGGGCCGAAGAAGGGGCTGGACTCGACGGTCGCGCCGAGCTTGCCCTCCACGATGGCGTCGAGCGCGGCGTTTTCGCCGTCGATCGAGACCAGGATGACGTCCTTGCCCGGAACCTTGCCGGCCTCTTCGAGCGCGGCGATGGCGCCGATCACCATCTCGTCATTGTGGGCGTAGACGGCGGTCACGTCCGGATGGGACTGAAGAAGGGTCTGCATCACCTCGCGGCCCATGTCGCGGCTGAAGTCCGCGGTCTGGGAGGCGATGATCTCCATGCCAGCATGGGCGCCATCGGGCGTCGGGGTGCCGCGGAACATGCCGAGGAGGTAGTCGTCGAACCCGGTCTTGCGGTCGATCGCCGGGTCGGACCCGGTCGTGCCCTCGAGCTCGATGATCTTCGCCGTGCCGCCAGTTGCCTTGACCAACCACTCGGCCGCCCGCCGCCCCTGATCGACGAAGTCGGACCCGATGAAGGTCACGTAGTCCTCGTCCGGTTTGGCGATCGCGTGGTCGACGTCGCGGTCGATCAGGATGACCGGAATGC
>CAIPGK010000775.1 GCA_903864575.1 uncultured Chloroflexota bacterium | reverse complement strand
CCGGGGCTTCCTGTTTCTCCGGTAAATCCGGCGGGAATCAGCGTAATCGATAGGCTACATGGCGCGTTGTAGTACGTGTGAACGCATCAGGCGGAGTGCGCCGCCAGGTAGTTCGCATGCGTGCATGACTCCGGCGTAGTGGTTGAGATTGGGATATGGGAGGCGGGATGCGATGACGGATGACCTGATGGTCGGCAGCATGTGGATCAGCGTTAACCGGGGACACCAGCAGACGATGGTGGAAATCACGAAGGTAGGAGCGAGATCAGTCGAATTTCGGGTAAGGATGCGGCGATACCTCGGCCACCGTGAGCGGCGGCTCATGCGGCGAAAGGACGAATTTCTCGCGATCTACCGCCCGGCGATGTAGCTGGGTGTCCGGGGCGGCTTCCGGACGAGGAGCGATGCAAGCGATCTTGTCCGCCCAGGAGGGTGTTCGGCCGCATGGAACACGACAGGCTGTTTGGCAACTGCTCCTTGACCGCAAGTTGATGAAACGGCCCGATCTCCGCGGTGGTGCGGGGACCGGGCCGTTTTCAGCGGACCAGCAGTGAGGTCCTACCCCGCCAACACCCGCTCGACGTGATCGCGCGGGAGGGTGACCGGAAGTTGCACGATGAGTTCCTGCAGGCCCGCTTCGCGGAAGCGGCCGGCGAAGTCGCGGAAGGCCTCGGCGCTGTCCCAGGGTCGCTCGTCCGGCAGGATCGCGGGAACGTAGAGGTGGGAGCGGATGATCGAGGCGGGATCGCGGCCCTCCTTCTCGCATGCTTCGTCGAGCAGGGCGAGTCGGTCCCGCATCTCCGCGAGGGTGCCGTTGGAGTTCCAGCGGGCGGCGTGGCGGGCGACGATCCGCATCATCCGCGGGCCGTGCGCGCCGAGAGTGAAGGGAACCTTCGCCTGCATCGGCGCCGGGCGGGAGTAGGCCTCCCGCAGCTGGTAGTAGTGGCCGTCGTAGGTGACGACTTCCTGCGTGAAGAGGGCGTCGCAGATTTCGACCGCCTCCTTGAAGCGTTCGACCAACTCCTTCGGTTCCGGGAAGGGGATGCCGAACATCCTGTGCTCGGGCACGAACCAGCCTGCACCGAGTCCGAATTCCAGCCGACCGTTGGAGATGTGATCGACCGTGACCGCCTCCTTCGCCAGCAGCGGCGGATGGCGGAAGGTGTTGCAGGAGACGAGGATGCCGAGGCGCACCCGGGTTGTCGCCATTGCCAGTCCCGCGAGCGCGGTCCAGGCCTCGAAAATGGGGCCGTCCAGCTTGAACGGCGGCACGTAATGGTCAGCCAGCCAGAGGTTGTCCACGGTGGAAATGCCATCCAGCCAGGTCCACTCGGACGCGAGCTCGGCCCACGGCTTCTGGCTCGGCGTCTGGATTCCGATGAGCGTTCCGTCCTGCATGCTGCCCTCCTCGTTTCGGTTGCGGGAGCATAGCAGCGAAAGAGGGGATACTCCGGCAGGCGCTTCGCCGCAGGCCATCACGGGAGCACGCCATTGACTACGCCCACGCCCACGCCGCCAGCCTTTACCGGATTTCCGCCCGAGGCCATCGCGTTCTACGAGGGGCTGGTGGCGGACAACAGCAAGCAGTACTGGGAGGCCAACAAGCCCGTCTTCGAGCGGGCGGTGCGCGGGCCGATGCTGGCGATCGTGGAGGCGTTCGACGAGGAATACCGGCCGTTCAGGATCTTCCGGCCCTACCGGGACGTCCGGTTCTCGAAGGACAAGTCGCCGTACAAAACCCAACTGGGCGCGTATAGCGAGGGGCAGCGCGGCAGCGATCACTATCTCGCGATCTCGGCGGGCGGGCTGTTCGTCGCCTGCGGGTATCACCAGATGGCGGTGGATCAGATCGCGCGCTACCGCGAGGCGGTCGCGGGGGAGGACGGCGCGCGCTTGCCGGGGTTGATCGCGGAGGCCGAGGCGAACGGGCTCTCGGTTGGCGGCGGCATGGAAGCCGCGCTGAAACGGGTTCCGCGCGGCTACCCCGCCGAACACCCGCGCGCGGATCTGTTGCGCCGGAAGGGTCTTACCGCGTGGGTCGATTTCGGCGCTCCCGCATGGCTCGAAACCCCGGAAGCGGTCGCGCGGGTGCAGCAGGTCTGGCGGGATGCCGCGCCGCTGCTGGCGTGGCTCGATCTGCATGTCGGGCCGAGCCGGGAGTTGCCTCCCGAGGCGAGGGCCTGGATCGGCGGGTGAGACGCGGGGGCGACTGCCGATCTCCTGGCGGTCGTGCCGCGATGCCGCGGCGTGGAGCGACGTGCCGGGACGGGCTACGGGGAAACCTGATCCGCGTCGGACGCCCGCGCGCCCTCGGTCGCCATGGACCAGAACCCGGGCGCACCTGGGGCAGGCGCTCCGGACCACAGGATAGTGAAGCCCGCCTGCTGGTAGAAGGGAACATTTTCCGCGTGGTCGGTGACGAGGCCGACCGGCATTTCACCAGCCCGCTCGATGATGTGGGCGAGCAGGGCGCGACCGTGCCCGCGCCGTTGCAGCCGCGGCTCGACGCCGATCGCGCCGAGGTAGCGCCATGGTTCCGTGAGGCCGATAAGTCCACTCGCGGCTCCCGCTTCGAGCGCGCCGAGGCGGCCGAGTTCCGGGGCCCAGTCGCGGCTCAGAGCGGTGAAGCCGAGGTCGCGCGCCGACTCCTCGGTGAGGGGCGGTTCAGGCCGGTCCACCGTGTAGGCGACCGCAAGCAGGATGCCGTCCGGGTCCTGCAGGGCCCACGCTTCGCCGTAGCGGCAGGCGTGCCGCACGTTGAACACGAACAGCGGCGAACAGAGCCGCGCTCGGGCATCGCGGTCCGGCACGGCGGCGACGAAAACCGGCGACGCGCTGAAGGCCCGCGCAAGCAGCGATCCGGCGGCGACGGCATCGGCGTCGGTCAGTTGGCGAATCCGCATACGCAAGATTGCTCCTTCGTCCAGCACATCCCGATCGGACAAGGCTGACCTGACGGCGCCTTCCAAACGTTGCAACCGCGCGATCTTCGCAGGAATCGCCATTCTCGCAAAGTGCGCGTTGACGGTCGGGCATCGCAGCCGCTACTCTTGTGAAACCGCATTTCCCCGCATACGTACGCGCCGTTCCGCCTGATGAAGCGCGCCCGCTGGGGGGATGTCATGCCTGCCGTTCCACGCAGTCGCGCCCAAGCTCCCGGAGAATCCGGTCCCCGGATGTCCCGTCGCGCCGCCATTGTCGCCGTTGCCGCGTCAGCCGGCGCGGGCGTCGCGCTCACGCTCTCCGGCATGGCCGTGCGCCCGGCGGCCGCGCAAAGCGATACCCGGCTTACGCGCGCCTGCCGCTGGGTCGAGGCGGAGGAGGTCGGCCTTGCGCGCGCTGAACCAGTCGATGGCCGCGACCCCGCGCCGATTGCCTTCCAGACCCCGTGGCTGGTGAATGCGGTCGCGCCGATCTGGAGCAGCAAGGAGCGTGCCGGGGCGATCATCGAGGTCAGTTTCAGCACGGACGGCGCCACCTGGAGCGATCCTGTCGCGATCACGGAGGATGGGGACAGCGGGCGCGCGGACCGCGACAATCGCCGCCATGGGCAACTGGTGCTGACCGATCCCGTCCGCTGGATCCGCTACCGCACGTTCAATGCGGATGGTGGCGCGGCCTCCCTTCGCGGGTTGGCGTGGGAGTACATCGACGCCAACAGCGGCGCGGGTGCGGCGGCGATCGACGGCTCGGGCGATGCCTCCCCGCGCGATTTCACCCGCGCCGACTGGGGCGCCGACGAGAGCCTGCGCTACCAGAGCGGCTGGGAGTACTGGCCGCCCGAGTATGCCCCGGTCACTCACGTCATCCTGCACCATTCGGAGAGCGCGAATCATCGCGACGGGATGATCGCGGTCCGTGCGATCTACTACTGGCATGCGGTCACGCGGGGCTGGGGGGACATCGGGTACAACGCGGTCGTCGATCATCTCGGCAACGTCTACGAGGGGCGCGCCGGGGGCGAGGGCGTAATCGGGGGCCATACGCAGGGGTACAACGCGGGAACGTGGGGCATCCTCGCGCTTGCGAGCGCCAACGGGGCCTCGCCAGCGCCGGCTGGGGTGCGGGGCATCGCTCGCGCGGCGGCGGGGGTGGCTCGCTGGCTCGATCCAATGGGCGAAGCGCCGCTGGACGACATCCCCGCGCTCCCGGTCATCTGCTCGCATCAGGACGTGAGCCCCGAGGCCTGTCCCGGCGAGGGGTTCGCCGCGCTCCTGCCGGAACTGCGGCGGCAGGTGGCCGAGGTCATCGAGCGGAACGCGGCCCCCGAAATGCTCTCCTTCATCCCCGGCGATCCCGTCGCAACCACGACCGAGGGGGTCTCGCTGCGGGAGGGTCCCGGGCTCGCCTTCCGGGCGAAGACGACGCTCTCCGCGGCGGAGCCGCTGGTGGTGGCTGGCGGCCCGGAGACGAGCGACGGGCTCACCTGGTACGAGGTGCGCGGCGCTTCGATGGTCGGTTGGACAGCCGCGGATTACCTCGTCGCGATATCGACGCCCGGGCAGGTCGATTATGCCGTGGGCGGCATGACCGGCCCGATCCCGGACGGGCCGGATGCCGAGGGCATCGTCGCCCGTCCGGCCACCCGCTTCGGCACCGGGGCGACGGTGGAGGTCGTCGAGGCCGACCTGAACCTCCGGACCGCGCCGGGCGGCGAGGTCGTCGCGACCCTGCCGGTGGGATCGTGGCTCGTCATCACCGGCGCGCCGGAGGCGCACGACGGCGGCGCGTGGTTCCCGGTGGATGCAGGAGATGGCCGCGAGGGCTGGGTCAGCGGGGAGTACCTGAAGCCGGTCGAGTAGACCGGAATGCATGGAGTCCGTTCGCGAAGGTCATCCGTGTCGGGGTGACGGGGACCGGGTCGATCGCGCCGCGAAACCGGCAACCGCTCGGGCTCGCGCCGGCGGCAGGATGAACCCGTCGCGTCGAGCGGCGAGGTGCTAGTCCACCCGGCCCGCCGCGAGAGCTTCGCGGAACCGGGCGGCCCACTCCTCGGTGGTGTCGTCGGCGAGGCGCACGGTGCGCGGGTCGCCGATCACCAGCTCCTCCGGGATGGCGATGCCGAGAAACTGCAGCATCCGGCGGGTGGTCGGTTCGTAGTCACGGACAAACTGTTCGTAGACGACGTGCATGGGCTCGATGCCGCCCTCGCGGAAGAAGTCCGCGGTGGCGGCGTCCTCCTCGACGATCGACCGGTAGAGGGCTGCGATGCCCTGCTCATCGTACTCGGGCGTCTTTCCGGTTTCGCGGACGCCCTTCACGAACTGGCGGCGCCCCTGCCCGGTGCGGCCCGCGCGGGCCTGCTCCTGGCCCCAGATGCCGGTCTCCTTGGCCTTCCAGTAGGAGATTGCCTGCCGCACGGTGTCGTCGCGGGTGATCCAGAGGTAGTGGAGATTCGGGAAGAGGCTGCCGAGGATGACCGGCAGGGACAAATCGCGGTACTGCTCCTCCTGCCGGGCGACGCGCTCGAGGTTGCGGAGGTGGCTGTAGAGCAGTTTCGAGCCGAAGACGCCGTTGCTGGTGGAGCGCTCGGTCATCAGCTGATCCACGAACGCCTTGATGGTGGGGGTGTCCCACTTCCGGGCCCAGAAGGCCATCTTGTGGCCGAAGTGTTCGCGCGGATCTCCGGCCAGATCGGTGCTGTTGAGGGCCTGGCCGAGCAGGGTGCTGCCGCTGCGCGGGGTGGCGAGCACGAGGTAGGTCGTGGTGATGTCGGGCATGGCCGGCGCGTTCCTTGGATCGGATTCGTCGTACGTACGTCCCGAAAGCGTGCCGCTCCCGCTTGCCGCTGTCAACCGCGGGAGAGATGGCGTCAGTGGCGGCCGAGGCGCTCCACGAGGCTGCGGCCGGAGGGCGGCTTCCCGGTTTGCTCCATCCTGCGGTCGAGAGCGCCGAATCCCTCCTGCACGTATCGGATGCCTGCCCAGCGCAGCGGTTCCGGCTCCCACGCCTTGCCGTGGTGATTCACGGTCGGGAGCGCGGTCAGGCCGGTGATCCTGCCGGTGATGAGATCGGCCAGCACGCGGCCCGAGAGATTTGCAGTCGCCACCCCCTGCCCGGTGTAGCCCCATGCTCCGGCGAGGCCCTGCGCGGCGTCGTAGCGCATGGTCGGCATCCAGTCGCGGGGCATCCCGAGGGGGCCGCCCCAGGCGTGGGTGAAGCGGACCCCGGCGAGCGCGGGGAACCATTCCGTCACCATCCGACGGAGGGCGGCGTGGGTGGGGCCGTGGCGGTCCATTTCCGGTTCGAGCCGGGAGCCGAAGCGGTAGGGCGCGCCGCGCCCGCCAAACAGCACGCGGCCGTCGGCAGTTCGTTGTAGATAGTCGACGGACCAGCGCGACGATGCCAGCAACTCCCGGTTCTCCCAGCCGATCTCGGCCCATCGGTCGTCGGAGATCGGCTCGGTGAGGACGATCAGCGAATAGACCGGGATCATCGCCCGACGCAACTGGGGCAGCTGGGTCAGCCATGCCTCGCCCGCAAGCACGAGCGTGTGGGCCGACACGTCGCCATGCGGGGTGACGAAGCGAGGCGCCGCGCCGGAGACGACCGCGGTGACGGGCGTATGCTCGTGGATGACCGCTCCGCGCCGTTCCACCACCCGGGCCAGCCCACGCGCGAGGTTGGCCGGATGGATCACGGCGCCATGGGGCATGAAGAGGCCACCGGTCACGCCGGTGACGCGGACCCGCTCGGCCACCTCGGCGGGGGAGAGTTCGACGTAGTGGTGATCGAGCCCGAGGCCGCGCGCGGTCGCGACGGTCGCCGCAAGACCCGGCAGTTGCGCCGATCCGCGCGCGAGGCGGATAAGCCCGCTCATCGTGAATCCGCAGTCGATCCCCTCGGTCTCGCAAACGCGGGCCACATCGTCCACCGCGCCGTGCATGGCGGCGGTGACGGCGCGGGCGGCGTCCGGGCCGAAACGGTCGCGCAGCATGCCGAGGGTGACGGGGAAGCCGGGGTAGCACCATCCGCCGTTGCGCCCGGACGCGCCGAACCCGGCGATCTCCTTCTCGAGGATGACGATCCGCAGCGAGGGGTCGCGCTCGAGCAGCGCCTGCGCGGTCCACAGCCCGGTGAAGCCCGCGCCGAGGATGGCGACATCGGCCGTGGTCGAGCCGTCGAGGGCCGGGCGCGGCGTGAGGTCGTCGTTTGCCGTGTCCATCCAGAAGGAGACGGAACGAGGATCGGTCATGGTGTGCATCCGGTGAAGGAGGCGGGCGGTCCGGTACGTCGGCCAGTGGCCGAACCGGGGAAGCCTACACCGTTCCGCCGCTGCCGCTCCGGGATGGGAAAAGGGTCAATTGGCCGCGTCGCCATGCTCCAGCATCTCGAGCGCGAAGCCGGACATCTTCTCCGGGGCGATCCTGACGATCACCCGCTGCTGCCCCGGCCAGCCCCACGGGTAATCTTCCGTGCCGAGGTAGCGCAGGCAGAGGGTGCGGAGATGATCGGCCGCGCCTTCCGCCGTTTCTCCGGTCACCCGGCCGGAGATGCCAAGCGCGATGAACGGCTTGCCGGGAACCGGGACATCGATGGCGACGCGCGGGTCGCGGCGCATGTTGTCCAGTTTGCGGTACCCCTCGACCGTGTTGACGAGGATGTGCTCGCCGTCCCAGTCGATCCAGACCATCGTGAGGTGGGGCGATCCGTCGGGTTGCACGGTGGCGAGGTGGGCGTAAACCGGCTCGGTGAGCATGGCGGCGGCTGCTGCTGGCATGGTGAATGGCTGCGGCGACGAGGACCAGGGCATGGCGCAAACTCCTTCGTGATGGCGGACCCGGCGTACGGTAGCGCATCGGGCGCGCCTTCCGGAAGGCCCCGGCTATGGGCCGGAGATGGCAGCGAGCCGGATTGGCGGCGGCCGGCGGCTATAATCGCTTGAATCGGCGGCGCTCCCACGCGCGGGGCGGCCGAAGCAGGCCTTACCCGATGATGGGCGGGGCGGGAGTCGGGTCGGGGCACATGGCCAACCTCATTACCGTCATCCGGCTCTGCCTGCTGTTCGTGGTGATCTGGATGATCCATCACGAACCGGTGCGCTGGGCGTTCGCCTCGATGATCCTGATCATCGTCGTTTTCGCCGGGGACGGGCTGGATGGGTGGGTCGCGCGCAAGCGCAACAGCACCTCCCAGTTCGGCGCGGTGTTCGACATCGCTGGCGACCGCATCGTTGAGACGGTTCTCTGGGTCGATTTTGCCTACCTCCACGCGATCCCGATCTGGATCCCCTTCCTGGTGATCGTGCGCGGCGGCATCGTGGACGCGCTCCGCTCGATCTCCTACGCAGAGGGCATGACCGCCTTCGGCGACCGGAACATGATGCGGTCCGAACTGACCCGCTGGCTGACGGCGGGGCGATTCATGCGCGGGTTGTATGGCTTTGCGAAGGCGGCGGGGTTCGTCTTCCTCGCCGGGTACTACGGATACATTCAGCCGGAATCGGCCGGCACGATGCTGCATGCGCTCTACCGCATCGACCCGGTCCGGTGGTTTGGCTGGATGTGGGTCTGGCTCTCGGTGATCCTGATGGTCGTGCGCGGGCTGCCGGTCATTCTCGACGCGATGCCCTACCTGCGATCCCAGTCATCAGCGAGCAATAAGGCGGCTTCGCAATGAGCGCGGCCGCGACGGGAGGATCCGCCCGGTTTGCCCCGCCCGACGCCGCGGCGGCGCGGGAGGATTCGGCCCGGCGCCGGTTGCGCCGTCCCAACCCGCAGTTTCGCCACGAGGACCGCGACTGGTTCCGGCGCCGCATGAGCATCCTGCTCGCCCAGTCGATGACCTGGACCGTTGGCCTGCTGCCGGGGCCGCTTCGCAACTGGGTCGCGGACCGGGCAGGCGATATCTGGCACACCGGCGCGCCGACCTACCGCGGAAACGTCCGGGCCAACCTCCGGCAGGTCATCGGCAGCAGCCGCAGCGAGCGGGAACTGGACGATCTGGTTCGGGGCGTATTCCGCATCAATGCGCGCAACTTCTGCGATCTGTTCGCCATGCCGCACTGGAGCAAGCGCGACTTCGACCGGTATGTCCGCGCGAATGACTGGATGATCCTCGACCGGGCAGTGGCCGCGGGGCGCGGGGTGGTGCTGGTGACGGCGCATCTGGGCTCGTTCGACGTGGTTGGACAGGCGATCGCCATGCACGGCGTCCCGGTCACCGCGATCACCGGCAAGACGACAACCCGGTTCATTTTCGACGCGGTAAACCACCTCCGCCGCAGTCATGGGCTGCGAACCGTGGAGGCCACGCCGGGAGGCGTCCGCAAGGCGATCACCTCGCTGCGGGCGAATGAGGGGGCGGCATTCCTTGCCGACTTCGACTTTTTCCGCAACGGGCTGCCGGTCTCGTTTTTCGGCCGGGAGACGACGCTGCCGCCCGGTCCCGTCCGCATCGCGCGGGACACGGGATCGCAGGTCGTTGGAGCGTTCGCGGAGCGCTGCCGCGGCGGATACCGGTTGACGTTCACCCCCGGCTTTACGGTGGAGAAGACGCGCGACCTGGAGGCCGACCTCGCGGCAGGCATGGGGCGCCTCGTCGCCATGCTGGAGCAGGAGATCGGGGGTGCTCCGGAGCAGTGGGTGATCCTCCAGCGGGTCTGGCAGGATGCCCCGGCCGACCCGGTTCGCATCTTCCCCGAAGGGTCCCCGCTGGAGAGCGACCTGCTGAAGCGGGTGGACGACCTGCTGCCGCAACGGTTGCCTGGAGAACGGTAGACCGCGGAGCGCTTCGCACGATCGCCAATGAATGGCGGGAGCGGACCGATCGGTCCGCTCCCGCATCGTTTTGTCGTTCGGCTGCCAGCCCGAAATCAGGCGGACGGCGTGGCCGCTGCCTCGGCGCCATCGGCAACCGGGGTGGCGGCAGCCGGGGCGACCACATCGGTGATCTCGATCTCGCGGTCGATGTACCAGAGCCCGTCGGCGCCCTTCACGTAGAGGTGCAGGTTGACCTCCTGACGAGGGTCGCCGGGAGCCCAGGTGACCACGGCGGAAGCGGTCCCATCCTCAAAGGTCTGGATGTTCTCGACCGCGATGCCGGGGATGCGCTGATCCTTCTTGAACGGCTCCGGGGTGGCGAAACGGGCGGCGATGGCCGGATCGGACGCCGCCTGCGCCAGCGAGCCCTGACCGCGCGGCGAAAGCAACGCGGCGGCGCGGAGGAAATCTCCCTTGTTGTAGCAGGAGGCGTAGATCAGTTCGGTGTCCTGGATCGCCTTGGCGGTCTCCTCGTCGGCGGCAGCACCGGCGGGGATGTCAGCGGTCACGATCTGCGTCTTCCCGGCGAGCGGACTCTCGTCGGCATCGGCCGATGGCGTGGCGGCGGCCTCGGCGAGGGCAAGCAGGGCGTCGAGGGCGACCGGTTCGGTGGTGCAGTACTTGGGACGGGGGTCGATCGTCCCGTCGCCGCTCTCCTGCGCGAGGGCAGGCATGGCGACCGCGGCAAGCGCGAGCGCGGAGAGCACGAGGGACCTCGAAGTCACAAGCATGGAATCTCCTTCCTGGCCGGACGACCGAACGCGTCCTGCATGGCGTCTGACACGGCGACGGCTGCCCGCGAGCCGGTCAGTCGGCGGCGGGGTTGTGCATCGGAAGGGTGCGGCCGTTGCCGCGCCGCTCCGGGCGGTTGCCGCCCTTGCGGGCGATGCGGGCGCGAGCCTTCGCCGCGCGCGCGGCGCGGGCGCGGGCTTCGGTGGTCCGGGTTTCGGGCCTGGCCGTTCCCGGCGGCACGGCCCAGAGATCATAGGGCGCGGCCTCGGTGATTTCGAGATCGACAAGGGTCCCGACGGGCAGATTTCCGGGCACGAATACCATGCCGTCCACTTCCGGGGCGTGCCTGCGGGCGCGGCCGACCGAAATCGGCTCGACGGCGCCCGCGGCGTCCTCGGCCTCGCCGACGGCCTCGATCAGCACCTGCTGCACCGTGCCGACGAGCGCGCGGTTCTTCTTCAGCGAGATGCCCTGCTGCAGTTCCATGATGGCGTTGCGCCGTTCCTCGGCCGTGTCCGGCGAGACGCGGGGCAGGTCGAGTTCCATGGCTCTCGTGCCGGGTTCCGGGGACCACGTGAAGACGCCGACGTGATCGAGTTCCTGCTCGCGGATGAAGTCATGCAGCACCTGGAACTGCTCGTCCGTCTCGCCGGGGTAGCCCACGATGAGGGTGGTGCGGAGAACCGGGTCCTTCAGGGTGTTCCGGGCGTGGTCGATGAGGCGGCGCGTCATGTCGATGTCGCTGGGCCGGTTCATCGTCCGCAGCACGGTCTTGTCGGCGTGCTGGATCGGCATGTCGAGGTAGGGGAGCAGGACGTCGTGCCGGGCCATCGTGTCGACCATCTTCATGGTGAGCGGGGTCGGGTAGATGTACAGCATCCGCAGCCATGCAAGGTCCGGCACCTGCTCGGCGATGGACTCGAGCAGATCGGGCAAACCGTTCCTGATGCCGAGGCCCGCGCCGTAGCGGATGGTGTCCTGCGCGACGAGGACGATCTCCCGGGTGCCGCGGTTCACCAGATCGACGATCTCCGCGAGGACGTGGAGTGGCCGCTTGGAGATCTGCCGTCCCTTGATGATGGGGATGGTGCAGAAGGAGCAGTTGTGGTCGCAGCCGTCGGCGATTTTCACGTAGGCTGAGGGGCCGGCGTCGGATTTGGTGAAGGTCGTCAGCATCCCCTCGCAGCCCGCGACTTCCGGCGGTGTCTCCTCGCCGAGGAGATCGCCGACGACGTCGCCGATGCGGAACCACTCGCGGGTGGTGAGGATGTGGTCGACGCCTGCCGGGATGGCGTCGGCGTAGTTGCCGAGGGCTGGCATGCATCCGGCGGCGATGACGACCTGCCCGGGTTGCCGCGCGTCGAGAAACTCGCGGATGACGCCGACCGACTCATCGCGCGCCGCGCCGAGAAAGCCGCAGGTGTTGACTATGACGACCTTCGCCGCCTCCGCAGTCGTTGCCGGGGCCATGCCCCGCTGCCGCAGGAGGTGATCCATGCCGTCGGAATCCACGCGGTTCTTCGAGCAGCCGAGGGTGGCGATGTGGAACGTGCGATCGGTCAATGGGGACTCCTCGGCGAGGCAATCGGCCGTCGGCTTTCAGCTATCTGAAGAACGTGAGAACGGGACCACGAAACGGCATCTGACGGCCGATAGCCGAACGCCACTACCGGTAATTCGTGAACTGCAGCGCGACAGGGTAGTCCTCGGCCTTGAGAGCGGTGATGACGCCCTGGAGGTCGTCGCGGGACTTGGCCTGGACACGGATGGTGCTCCCCTGGATCTGGGGCGTGACTTTCTTGAACTCGTCGCGGATGCGCTTGTTGATCTGCTTGGCGAGGTCGTCGGGGATGCCCTTCTTGAGCTTGACGACCTGCCGGACGCGGCCGCCCGAAGCCTCCTCTTCCTTGCCGTACTCGAGGATCTTCAGCGACAGGCCGCGCTTGTGGAACTTCGACTCCAGCACGTCGTGAACGGTGGCGAGCGTGACTTCGGAGTTGGTGTTGATGGTGAGTTCCTCGCCCTTGTGCTCGATTGAGGTCTTGGTGTCCTTCAGATCGAAACGGGTGGCGATTTCGCGCTCGGTCTGGTCGAGCGCATTCTTGAGTTCCTGAATGTCGTAGTCGGAAACGATGTCGAACGACGCGAGCTGGGCCATGTACTGCATCCTTCCCTATGGTGTCCAACCGGCAAGTGTACTTGATGAGCGTCGGTTGTCGGCTGTCCGTAACTGGCAATCGGGCCGGGGGTCGTGCTGCGCGTGCCGACAATCCCGATAGCCGATAGCCGACAGCCGACAGCCGACAGCCGACAGCCTGCAACCGCTACAGCAGCTCCAGCACGCGGCCGAACTGTTCGACGCCTTCGAGCGTGGAGGGATCGATCCAGACCATGACGTGATCGATGCCCTCGCGGTGGTAGGCGCGGAGGAGTTCGGCGATCTCCTCGATGCTTCCGGTGGCGGGCGGATCGGGCTTCGTGCTCGGTTCGGTCGCGCCTTGCACGGAGGCGCGGCCGTTGATTGCCGGGTCCTTGCAGGGAAGGTCGATCATCACGCCGACCGAGCGCTCGAGGGTGGCGGGATCACGCCCGACGGCGAGACAGGCGGCGTCCACCTGCTCCCGCATGGGCGGAATGACCTGCGGGCGGCTGGTCCAGTCGCCGTTCCACATGTCCACCGAGGGGAGAGTGGCGGCGAGAACGCGTGGGCCTCGGCTGCCGATCATCATCGGGATGCGGCCAGCGCGGGGGCCTCCCAGCTTCATCTCGATCTCGCGAGCCTGGTGGTGCTGCCCCTGAAAGTCGACGTGGCCATCGCGCAGGAGGCCGCGGATGATCGCGAAGGCTTCCTCGAAGCGGCTGCCGCGCTTGTCGAAGGGGAAGCCGTAGGCGTCGTACTCCGGTTCGTGCCAGCCCGCGCCGAGACCGAGGATGAATCTGCCGTTGCTGATCTCGTCGATGGTGGCGGCCATCTTCGCGGTAAGCGCCGGGTTGCGGTAGGAGACGCAGGAGACGAGCGGGCCGAGTTCGATCCGCGATGTTTCGGCGGCGAGCGCGGCGAGGATGGTCCAGCCCTCCCACATGTCGACCGGCTTGTCCTCGCGGCCCGGCAGGCGGAACATCAGGTGGTCGCACATCCAGATCGAATCGAAGCCGACGTCCTCGGCAAGTTTGGTGAAGGCGAGGAGATCAGACCAGGAGGCGGTCTGTCCCGCCATCAGGCCTTCGATCGCCGGGAGACTCAGCCCGACCTTCAATCGCTTCCTCGGGGATTCGCTGCTCATGGCGTCTTCGCCTCCGCCTGCATCGCACACGTCCATCGGTTCCGGCCAGCGCTGGCCGTTCCGGGATTGTGGCGGCAAGCGCGCGTGGCGTGAAGGGGGTGCGGGCCGATTG
>CAIPGK010000774.1 GCA_903864575.1 uncultured Chloroflexota bacterium | reverse complement strand
CCTCGATTCGATCTTCCGGGCGCATCTCCAGCCGTGCGACATCATCATGATGGCGCACCCGGAACCCACGGAACCCAAGTTTCTTCACCGCGCTCTCGGCGCTTGCAACCTTTCGCAGCTTTTCGACCGTGATCGGATCGCCGTAGGCGAAACGGGAGGAGAGGCAGGCCACGGCCGGCTTGTCCCAGGTGCGTAGTCCCAACGTCTCCGAGATTTCCCGAATCTCGGTCTTGGTCAGCCCGACATCGGCCAGCGGGCTGCGAACCTCCAGTTCCCGGGCAGCCCGGATACCGGGACGAAAATCCCCAAGATCGTCGGCGTTGGTTCCGTCCAGCACGAACGCCAGACCGCGCTCTTGCGCTACCTGAACGAGACGACCATACAGCTCGGTCTTGCAGAAGAAGCATCGCTGATGCGTGTTGTCAGCGTATCGGGGATCGGTTAACTCCATGGTGGTCACCATGATGTGCTCGATGCCCATCTCTCGTGCAATGTCGCTGGCTTCGGTCATCTCCTCATCGGCATACGTCTGGGAAAGCCCGGTTGCTGCCACGGCGCGGTCGCCGAGGACGTCGTGCGCCACCTTCACCAGCAACGTGCTGTCGACACCGCCGGAATAGGAGATGAGCACAGACCCGAAACCACGCACCATTTCGGCAAGCGCCTGGTACTTTGCGGCGGTTTCAGGTGAGAGCGGGCGGGAAAGAACGGGTAGCTCGGTCATGGTCTGTCACCTCGTCGGCGATGCTACCAGCGTCGGGACGGCTGCCGCAAGCAACATGGTGGCAACGTCGATACGGTATCCTTGCCCGGAGTACGAATGTGAGGTCAATCCGGGGGAAACGCACATGGTGTGCCCAGCCTGCGGAGCAGAAAATCGGGCCGGTGCGAAGTTCTGCAATGAGTGTGGCGCGCCGTTGATCGAGGCGGCTGTTCCGCGGATCGCTGTCCCACCGCCCGATCCTGCTTTTGTGCCGGTCGATGTCTCGTCGCTGCCGTTGCCATCGCTAGAGTCCATGCCGCCGCGCGATCCCAGCGAATTGCCGGCGACGCATCCGGAATGGCGCATGTCGAGCGCGGGGCCGCTGCCGGAGCAGCCGAAACGGCGGCTTTGGCTTTGGATCGGAGGTGGGCTGCTTGCCTGCGTGGTGCTGTTCCTGATCATGAACGTCCTGTTGGCGGGGGTGGTTTCGAACGCCCCCGCGCCCTAGGTCGGGCCGGCCGCGAGGAGGCTCGCGCCGGATGTCATGCTGGTGGAGTGGCCGAGGATAGCGGCCCGAAGGAGGAACTGGTGGACAGGATGAAGGTTACGCGGCGGTCTGCCATGCTTGGGGCAGCGGGCGCGCTCGCGCTTGGGCAGATGCGGTTCGTTCCCGTGTTTGCGCAGGACGCCACCCCGGAGGCTGCTCCTGAGGCGGCGATGACCTACGAACCCTCCAGCTCGAAGACCCGCGAGGAATGGGCCGCGGAGTTCAACGCCGCGTTCCCGTTCGAAGCCGCCCCGGCGCCGGGCGGTACGGTTCTCTGGGGCGAGACCTCCGACATCAGCACCACCAACATGATCCTTTCCGCCGACCAGCCGACCAGTCCGTTTCTCGGTCTCATCTTCGAGGGGCTCGTCGGGAGCAGCCCGCTCGACGGTCAGCCGGTCCCGGGAATCGCGGACTCCTGGGAGCGCGCCGCCGATGGCATGACCTACACATTCCACCTGAACCCGGACGCGAAGTGGCATGACGGCCAGCCGCTGACGGCCGACGACGTGATCTTCAGCCTCGAAGCCGAGCTCAATCCCGATACCGGCAGTCAGTACACCTCGTCGGTTGAGGCCGCGGTGGCCAGCTACCGGAAAATCGACGACTACACCGTTGAGATCGTCTCCGACGGCCCGCGCGCGAACTTCCTGTTCGACCTCGTCCTGCCGGTCATGCCGAAGCACATCTGGGAGGGCGTGCCTGCCGCGGAGTGGGCAGCCGACCCCGGCAGCACCGGCCAGGACCCGGCACGCGTCGTTGGGTCCGGTCCCTTCAAGTTCGTGGAGTGGGTGCAGGGCGACCATGTGACGGTCGAGCGCAACGCCGACTACTGGGACACCTTGACCGGACACGTGCCCAACGTCGACAAGGTGACGCTGCAGGTCTTCCCGGATGAGACGACGCTGATCCAGGCGCTGAAGACGGGCCAGATCGATGCGACGACCTCTGTTCCACCGGCGGAAGTCGAGGGGCTCCAGGCCACGGAAGGCATCGAGGTTGCCATCTACCCGACCTTCGATTTCGGCTTCTACTACATGAACCTCGATCCCGAGAAGACCATGCTCTTCCAGGACCATGCGGTTCGCGAGGCGCTCCTCCGCGCGCTCGACCGTCAGGCAATCAATGACAACATTTTCCTCGGTCTCGGCGAAGTGGCGGTCGGTACCCAGTCGCTTCTGTCTACAGCCTACGCGCCGGAAAAGATCGAGAACGACTATGCCTTCGACCTCGACGCCGCCCGGGCGCTCATGGACGAGGCCGGCTGGATCGACACGAACGGCGACGGCATCCGCGAGAAGGACGGCGAGCCGTTCAGCTTCGAGATGACCTACACCGAAGGCGTCGCCACCTTCGAGCAGCTCGTGCCGTACATGCAGCAGCAGTGGAAGGAAATCGGGGTGGACATGCAGCCCAACCCGGTCCCGTTCCCGACGCTGCTCGACACCCTTCTCGAGACCAAGGATTACGGAATGGCGCTCCTTGGCTTCAGCTGGTCGGCAGACCCGGACCAGAAGGCCATGTTCGCCTGTGACCAGTACGACGGTGGCTTCAACACCGGCAAGTACTGCAACGCGGCGTACGACGAGATCGCGTTTGCGGCCGACAAGGAACTCGATGCGGCGAAGCGTCTGGAGATGCTGACCCAGGCGTCGCAGATTGTCTGGGACGATCTGCCGATCGGCATCCTCCGCTTCGGCGAGGATGTGGCGGCCAGCACCGTTCGCCTGAAGAACTTCAAGCCGAACGACTACGCGGGTGGCCTCTGGACCATGCCGTGGGTGTGGCTCGAGGGGTAGCAGTTCCTCGCGCGGAGCAGGGGCCAGCGAGGCCACCTGCTCCGCGTGTCCGTCCCGACACGGCCAGGAGCCCCCATGG
>CAIPGK010000773.1 GCA_903864575.1 uncultured Chloroflexota bacterium | reverse complement strand
GGCGGACCTGGAGCAGGGGGTCCGGGTCTCCGTCGACGCCGCCTCCCTCCGGCTGATCTGCCCGGCCTGCGGCGCGGGGAAGCTCTGGATCGCGTGGCGGACGAAATCGTAGGCTAGACTGGACTCGACAATAAACATGGTCGGCTGCGCGCCGCCGGACGCCCTCGGGCTGTCGGCGGCGCGTTGCGTTCGTGGGGAACGGGATGGGAAGCACGAACAGGAACCACAAGACGGGTGGATTTCGGATCACTGCCGTGGAGCGCCAGCTGCGGGCGCTGGAGCTGCGGAAGCAGGGGCACACGTTCCCCGAGATCGCCGAAGCGGTCGGGTACGCGACGGCGAGCGGCGCCCACAAGGCGGTGGTGAAGGCGCTGCGAAACACGCTGAGGGAACCGGCGGCGGAGGTGCGGTCACTCTACCTGGAGCGGCTCGACCTCGTGCTGCAGGCGATGGCCCCACGGATGCTGGAGGGGAACTCGGGAGCCGCGCTGGCCTACCTGAAGGCGATGGAGCGGCAGGCGGCGTTGCAGGGCCTGGACGCGCCGGCGAGGCAGGAGGTGAACCTCAACACCGAACGGATCGCGAAGGATCTCGCGCGGCGGACCGGGCTGCCGGTGGACGAGGTGATCGCGGCGATGCCGGCGGTTGAGGGGCTCGGGTCGTGATCGGAGAGACGTTCCTCGAGGAGTGGGTGGTGAATGTGGCGGCCCGCAGGCTGGAGGTGCTGCGGCGGCCGGACCCGTGGATGGGCACGGGAGGAGCGGCGCGGCCGGAGCAGCGGCCGCCTGCGGGCGACTGGCGCACCTGGCTGGTGATGAGCGGCCGCGGATGGGGAAAGACGGCGACGGGGACGCAGTGGGTGCGCTGGAACGTGCAGCAGGGCGCGGCGCGGCGGGTGGCGCTGGTTGGGTCGACAGCGGCCGACGTCCGGGACGTGATGGTGGAAGGGCCGTCGGGGCTGTTGCGGGCGTGCGAGATGGGGGGGATTGCCGCCCGGTACGAACCGTCGAGGCGGCGGGTGCTCTTCGGCAACGGCGCGGTGGCCTACACCTATTCGGCGGAGGAGCCGGACCGTTTGCGGGGGCCGCAGCACGATCTCGCGTATTCCGACGAACTGGCGGCGTGGCAGGACCCGGACGCGTGGGACCAGTTGCAGTTCGGGTTGCGGCTGGGGGAGAACCCGCGGGTATGCGTGACGACGACGCCGCGGCCGGCGCCGCTGATCAGGGCGCTGCTGGCCGATCCGGGGACGGTGGTGACGCGGGGGAGCACCTTCGACAACCGTGACAACCTGGCGCCCGCGTTCATCGAGCAGGTGCTGAAGCGGTACGAGGGGTCGCGGCTGTACGCGCAGGAGGTGCTGGGCGAGATCGTTGAGGACCTGGAGGGGGCGCTGTGGCGCCGGGAGACGATCGAGCGGGGCCGGATCGGACCGGAGGCGTTGCCGGAGTTGACCCGGATCGTGGTCGCGGTGGATCCGCAGGCGGGATACGACCCGGAGAGTGGAGCGGCGGAGACGGGGATCGTGGTGGCGGGCCGGGACCGGCAGCGGAAGGCGTACGTCCTGGCGGACCGGTCGGGGAACCTGCGGCCGGCGGAGTGGGCGGCCGCGGTCGTCGCGGCCTACCGGGAGTTCGGCGCGGACCGGGTGGTGATCGAGGTCAACCAGGGGGGAGCGATGGCCGCGCACACGCTGCGGTCGGTCGAGCCGTACCTGCCGATCCAGGAGGTGCGGGCGACGCGCGGCAAGGCGGTGCGGGCGGAGCCGGTGTCGGCGCTCTACGAGCAGGGGCGGGTCGCGCACGCCGGCGTGTTCGACGGACTGGAACGGCAGATGACCGAGTGGCTGCCGGAGTCCGGGGAGTCGCCGGACCGGGTGGACGCGCTGGTGTACGCGGTGCAGGCGCTGCTGATGGAGGGCGGCAACGGGGGGATCGGGTGGGTGTAGGCCGTGGCGGTCCAGCGGCGGCATGGGAGGTCGGCATGACGCAGGAACGGGTCGCCGGGGTGGGGGTCGCCGCCGGCGGGCGCGTCGAGGGCCGGGATCTGGAGCGGTACGACGAGCTCGTCCCGGGCGCGCGCGTGCGGGTCCGGGTCAATGATGCGGGGGTTCCGGTGGGAGCGTCCGGCGTGGTGCTGGGGCGGGCGAGCGAAACCGGGAACTGGATCGTGGGGTTCGGGGAGGCGGGAAGGTCGAGGGTCGTGGCGCTCTGTCCGTGGCAGGTGCGGCCGGAGGAAGTCGAGGCGCCGGAGCCCGAACCGGGGGCGGCGCACCCGGGAAGCGAACGGCTTCGGCTGGCCTGGTCGAGGATGTCGGATCCGGAGACGAGAGCGCGGGCGATCGAGGCGCACAGGGCGTTCCACGAGCAGCGGCATCGCCGGATCGAGGAGTCGGGCGTGAGGGAGTGTGGCCGGTGCGGCGAGGCGCGGCCGCTTTCGGAGTTCAACCGGCGGAGCCTGTCCGGAGGGCGCGTTGGGTACCAGGGGTATTGCCGGGCGTGCATTGCGGCCTGGGTCCGGGAACGGCGGGCGGCCGGGCGGCCGGGCGCCGAGGGAAGCGGGTGAGCGGCGGCACGGGGTTGCGGCGACCGGGATCACCGGTGGCCGGATCGGAGCGGAGGCGCGGGATGGCGGTGATGGGATCGGACGAGGCGCTGTCGTGGGCGGTGGGGACGTTCCTCGGGGACGGGCGAACCGCGGGGTACGCGACGCTGCGGGAGTACTACGACGGGGTGGAGGGGCGCCGGTTCGCGTCGCCGAAGTACGCGGCGGTGGCGAACCGGATCATGGCGGACCTGGTCTACAACCGGGTCGCGGGGGTGGTGGAGGCGCATGCGGACCGGCTGCAGGTGCTCGGATTCGTGTCGGACCGGAACGATGCGGTCGCGCATGCGGCGGCGGAGTTGTGGGACCTGAACGGGATGGCGGTGCGGGCCGACGAGGTGCACCGGGACGCGGCGCTCTACGGGGATGCGTATGTGCTGGTGTGGCCGGAGGGGGCGGACGCGGGAGATCCGACGCCGCGGATCTGGCCGCAGCGGCCGGGGTCGATCCGGGTGCGGTACGACGAGGAGCGGCCGGATGTCGTGGGGCTGGCGGCGAAGGCGTGGCAGACCGGGGAGCAGCGGTACCGGCTGAATCTGTACTACCCGGACCGGGTGGAGAAGTGGATGTCGCAGCCTGCGGCGTCGGGGACGCTGCCGAAGGAGCGGCAGTTCTGGGCGCCGTGGCGTGGGGACGATGGCGGGTGGCCGCTGGCGAACCCGTGGGGGATCGTGCCGGTGATCCCGTTTCACACGAACTCGGGGGTGAACGAGTACGGGCGATCGGAGGTGATCGACGTGCTGCCGGTGCAGGACGCGCTGAACCGGGTGGTGGGGGATCTGCTGCTGGCGAGCGAACTGGCGGGGTTTCCGCAGAAGGTGATCCTCGGGCTGGACTCGGACGACCCGACGGTCTTCGAGGGGCTCAGGCGGCTGGAGGGAGGGTTGTCGCGGATCATCACGGTGGGGCGCGGCGTGGGCGGGGACGCGCCGACGATCGCGGAGTTCACGGCGGCGAACCTGGAGCAGCTGATCGCGGAGGTGGAGTTGCTGGACCTGATGGTGAGCCGGGTGAGCCGGGTTCCGGTGCACTACCTGCGGGCGGAGGGGCAGTTTCCGAGCGGGGAGGCGCTGCGGATGGCGGAGGCGCCGTTCATCCGGAAGCTGGAGGACCGGGCGGCGTGCTACGGGGCGTCGTGGGCGAAGGCGATGACGCTGGCGCTGCGGATGAGCGGGATGGCGGATCCGGGGCGGGTGCGGACGGTGTGGGCGCCGGTGGCGCCGATGTCGGAGCGTGAGAAGTGGGAGCTGATCGGGCAGCAAGTGGGGGCGGGGGTGCCGTTGCCGATCTGTCTGGAGTGGGCGGGGTACGACCCGGGGGTGGTGGCGGGGATCGCGGGAGCGCTGGCAGGAGGGGTGGATGCGATTGGTGGATGACGAGGTGCTGGAGGTGTTGCTGGAGATCCGGGACGGGATCGCGGAGCAGCTGGCGGAGCTGCGGGGGATCGCGGAAAGGCTGGATCGGCAGGCGCGGTCCGCGGAGGAGTTTGTCGGGATCCTGCGAGGGGAGGAATGGGAGGCGGCGGGTTCTGACGCGATTCACGCCAGCCATCCTCCACCACGTCGCGCGTCCGGTGAACCGGATCGGGATCGGGCAGACACCCGAACACAACGTCGAGGGGCTCGTCATCGTCGACCTCGACGCGGAGTCGAGTCGAGTGAGCAATCCGGGATCGGGTCGCCGCCCGGCGGGAAGTTCGCCAAAACACGCTTCGGCGCTCGACGCGAGACAGAGGCACCGAAACCGGTCGGATTCGGGACGGCCTGAGGCTGCGCCTGGATCATCGAAGCGATGACCGAACGTGCCGTCATTGCTGGCCTTGTCCAACGGCGGAGGGGAGAAGGGCGCGCCTCGCCGCCCGACGCGGAAGAGTTCGTGCCGGGGAGCAGGAATTTCGGCCAGATCCGGCAGGACAGCGTTCCCTCGCTTCCGGTTACGCCGTCGCCCGGAACGCCTGGGCGGCAGAAAGGGTTTCCGCGAGATGGCCTTCCCGGATCGCCTGTGCTGGCGATGCATTTTCGAGATGGGGATTCAGCCCGATGAACCAGGCACGCACCGTCTCGGGCCGCTGCTCGGCGCTCAGCAGCGCCACGATCTCGTAGGCCGTGCGCAGCCGCTGCTCGGCAAGCAAGTCCCGGATCTCGG
>CAIPGK010000772.1 GCA_903864575.1 uncultured Chloroflexota bacterium | reverse complement strand
GCCGATCGTGCTTTCGGGCGCTGTCTTTGGCGCGGAGTTCGGGTTCCTCATGGGGGTGCTGTCACTTGGTCTCTCCGCGATCCTGACTGGCGGCATTGGCCCCTGGCTCCCATTCCAGGCGCTTGCCGCCGGGTGGATCGGGGCGACCGCCGGGTGGTTGCCCGTTGGCTTGCCGATACGGGCAAGGCTGGCAATGCTTGCGGTCTTTGCCTTTCTGTGGGGATTCGCCTACGGCGCACTTCTGAACCTCTACAACTGGCCCTACCTTTCACCGGGTGGTGCAGAGATTGGCCTCTACTGGAATCCAGCCGGCGGACTGCGCGACAACCTCCAGCGATACGGCCAGTATTACCTCGTGACTTCCCTCGCCCACGACGCGATGCGCGCGATCGCGAACGCTGCCCTCGTGCTCGCCATAGGCGCGCCAATGTTGCTGGCCCTCGAACGTGCCCGGGTTCGTTCCCGGTGGATCGAGCTTCCAGTGACTGGGACTGATATCGCGGTCTCCTCGCAGCGCCAGCACGGGTGATATGGTAGTGTACGTACACCAATGCATGGGTGCTCGTCACCTAGCGTCGGTGCGTGACTCTCCGGCACATCTTGTAGTGTCGGAGGTTGCCGGTATACTGCATCTTGCGTGGTCAGCTCTCTGCGAGACTTGATATCCGCAGAGCGTTCGGTCGGTGCACAGCAGGCGCCACGCAAGCCCGAGGCAAGGAAGCGAGTCGGTTGCCTCCGCGAAGCGCGGCTGCGGCGAATGTTTCTCCTCCTCCTCAGGAACGGGCGCGTGCAGCGGTTTCCGGTCGGGGCCGCAGGAGTGATCCATCGGGTTTGGCGAACGGGTACGGGAGCGAATGGACATGGTGAGGCAGACCAAAACGTCGAAGCGGACAGGGCTCAAGGTCGAGCGCGTCTTCACCCAACCGGGGATGTCCCCGTTCGACGGCATCGAATGGACAACCAGGACTTCCAGGATTACCAACCCGGACGGGTCGGTCGTCTTCGAAATGGCGGACGCCGAGGTGCCCGCGTCGTGGTCTCAGGTCGCTGCGGACATCATGGTGTCCAAGTATTTCCGCAAGGCGGGGGTGCCGCAGGTCAACCGGGATGGCAATGCTATCCTCGACGACGACGGCAATCAGGTCCTTGGCCCGGAGCGTTCGGCCCGACAGGTCGTCCATCGCCTCGCGGGTTGCTGGCGCCACTGGGGCGAGACGCACGGATACTTTGCCTCCGCCGCTGACGCGCAGGCGTTCTATGACGAGCTTTCCTGGATGCTCCTGAACCAAATGGCCGCGCCCAACTCCCCTCAGTGGTTCAATACCGGTTTGGCCTGGGCTTATGGCATCACCGGCCCGGCCCAGGGGCATTACTACATCGATCCCTCCTCGGGCGAGATGCGCGACAGCGACGACGCATACACCCGTCCGCAACCCCACGCCTGCTTCATTCAGTCCGTCAACGACTCACTTGTCGAGGAGGGCGGCCTGATGGACCTGTGGGTCCGCGAGGCGCGTATCTTCAAGTACGGTTCAGGCACGGGAACAAATTTCTCCAACATCCGCGGCGAGGGTGAGCCGCTCTCCGGCGGCGGCACCTCCTCCGGCCTCATGAGCTTTCTCCGGGTCGGGGACCGGGCTGCGGGAGCCATCAAGAGCGGCGGCACGACTCGCCGCGCCGCGAAGATGGTGATTCTCGACATCGACCATCCTGACATCGAGAAGTTCATCGACTGGAAGGTGGAGGAGGAGCGCAAGGTCTCCGCGCTCATGGCGGCGGGCTACTCCAGCGATTTCAATGGCGAGGCCTACGCCACCGTGTCCGGCCAGAACTCCAACAACTCGGTGCGGATCACCAATGATTTCATTGAGGCCGTCGAGCGTGGTGACGAATGGAAGCTTCGCTGGCGGACCGATCCGTCGCGAGTGAGCAAGTCGATGCCTGCGCGGGATCTCTGGCATCGCATCGCTGACGCCGCGTGGAAGTGCGCCGATCCGGGACTGCAGTTTGACACCACGATC
>CAIPGK010000771.1 GCA_903864575.1 uncultured Chloroflexota bacterium | reverse complement strand
CAGGGGGGTAGCGCGGCGCGGCGGGAATTGGTTCATCGGGACCGCACGTTTCCGGTTACCACGAGGACGATCGCCCGAGGAACCCGCCCGATGTTGGGAGGTCGTCCGAATCGAGGGACGGACGGATGGCCATCCCCGGATCGACCGGTTCCGCAGCCGCCGAATCTCCCGGAAGAACAATCACCGCCCGTGCGTGCGCGCCTTCGAGTTCGGCAGGGTCGGAGCTCGATCGTGCTGCATTCCGCGACAGCCATCCTTGCCGGCCGAGCCACAGCCCGGCCCAGGCGAACGCGGCCCAGAGAAGGGCCGACGGGCCGACGTTCCACATCCCGAGCAGGGTATGGAGCGTACCAACGATGGCCGCCTCGAGCAGGATGTACCTGACCGCCCAGCCAAGCGCGTCAGGAAAACCGGTTCCATCGCCGGGATACGGATTCGGAGATGGGAGTGGACCGTGAGGACCACGGGGGTCCCGATATGCCATGGTGGGCCGCTTTCTTGCCGATCGTCCGTCGTCTTTCGTAACGACTGGGACCATCGTAGCGGAGTGTCCATGAAAAAGGGGTGAAAAAATCGACCCATGTGGAATGGTGGGGTCGGGAGCGACGGCAAGGAGTCTCATCTCGCAAGACAACTTCTGGCGACGCTCGTGCGGCGTTACTCGCCGGGCGTCGGCAGCCTCCTGCCGTGGCGGATCGGCAGGTGCAGGTGGTGATGCTTTTCCGGCTTCTGGCAGGCAATGGTCAGGCAGGGGCTGTACTTGATGCGCGAGATCGCCTCGAGGGTTGCGGCATAGGTCCCGCGAATGGAGGTGAATGCGGTCCATGCGGCATCGCGGTCGGCCTTGATCGCGAAGCCCGCGGTGGCGAGACGGTCACATGCGGCGTCGAACTCCGCGCGGGTGACTCCGGCATCTTTCGCCGGGTCACCGGTGCTCTCGACATGGTCGAATCCGACCTTGTGAATGGACCGCGCGAGTGTGGCCGCGCCGGCTTTCAGACATGCCTGAGCGGATTGACTGGCTGGCTTGTCCAGCACGGCCTCCGAGAGCGCGGCGGCATCGAGGACCGATCCCGACGCCTGCACCCATGTTCGACCGGAGGTTGGTGAGCGGAGGAACAGACTGCCGACCATCGTGCCGTGACTGGAGCTCATCTGGTTGAAAAAGGCCGTCCAGCTGTCCCAGAACTGGTCGAGGGTTTCCGGCGCGTTGCGTTGACTGAAATTGGTGAGGATGTTCGGCCCGCAGTCGGGGTTGTCGATCCTGGATTCCAGCGTGCGGACGATCTGCTCGGAGGAGAGATAGGTGGAGAAGATGGTTGGCAGGTAGCCGATCAGCAACGCGGAAATGGTCGTCGTGGACATTGCCTCCACGACCGAGAGCGCGGTGTCGGACAGTTCGGTGAATGAGGCGAAACCGAGGGTGGAGAGCGACGATCCGCTGGCGACGAGCGCCTCCGTCAGGGTGCGTTGGCCCAGCGACCAGAACATCATCGCGAAGCCAATGCCGTTGATGAGGATGAGGACGATGTAGACCCCGAGCAGGCTGAACGGCCCGTAGACGCTGTAGAGCGCGGTGCGCGCCCCGTCCGACGGCATGAACTTGCCGACGCCAAGGAAGAAGAGCTGCACGATCCGGAAGACGACCCGGCCGATGGTCGGGTTTGCCGCGCCGGGGAGCATGAAGGTGCGAACCGCGTTCACGCTCGACCAGCCGACGATGAACAGACCGATGAGAAACATCAGCGTATTGACGGTGGCGCTTTCGCTTTTCGTATCCAGGAGCTGCGACTTGGCGAGGATGAACGCCAGCATCTGCATCGCGGCGGGCATGGCGCGAACTCTCCGGTCCCTGGAAGCGCGAGATTCCTGAGTCGATACGCTAGCATACTGGCCGGGTTCAGTGAATGGGATCGGGCACGCAAGGGTAGGGAGCGCGATGGGCACGCTGCTGGTTCGGAATGCGGATGTGCTGGTGACGATGGACGGGAGCCGCCGGGAGATCGCCGGGGGCGGGCTGTTCGCCCGCGATGGCGTGATCGAGGCGGTTGGCCCGGAGGATGCGCTGCCGGAAGCCGCGGACGAGGTGCTGGATGCGCGCGGACAGCTGCTGCTGCCGGGACTCGTCAACTGCCACCACCATCTCGACCAGACCCTCACCCGCAACCTGCCTGCCGCCCAGAACACCAACCTGTTCCCGTGGCTGCTGGTCCATTACCGGATCTGGGCGGCCAAGACTCCGGACGAATTGCGCAACGCCGTGATGCTCGGCTGCGCGGAACTGGCCCTTTCGGGTTGCACCACGGTCTTCGACCAGACCTACATCTTCCAGAATGGCTGCCGCCTTGACGACGAGATCGATGGGGCGCGGCAGGCCGGGCTGCGCTTTGTGGCGTCGCGGGGCAGCATGTCCCTCGGGCAGTCGCAGGGCGGCCTGCCGCCAGACGAGTGCTGCGAATCGGAATCGTTCATCCTCGAGGATTCCGACCGGCTGATCTCGCGGTATCACGACCCGAACCACGGCGCGATGATGCAGATCGTGCTTGCCCCCTGCTCGCCATTCTCGGTGACGGATACGCTCATGCGTGAGTCCGCCGCGCTCGCCCGCCGACGGGGAGTGCGGCTGCACACGCACCTCTGCGAGACGATCGAGGAGGAGCGCTTCACCCTCGGGCGCTTCGGCTTGCGGCCGGTCGCCTACATGGAGACGCTGGACTGGGTGGGTGATGATGTCTGGTACGCCCACGCGATCCATGTGGACGACGAGGAAATCGGCCTGTTCGCGCGGCGCGGGGTGGGGGTGTGCCACTGCCCATCCTCGAACATGCGGCTCGCCTCGGGGATCGCTCCGGTGCGGCAGTATCGGGACCGCGGCGTGAAGGTCGGCCTCGGAGTGGATGGCTCGGCCAGCAACGACGGCAACCACATGCTCGGCGAGGCCCGGCAGGCGATGCTGCTCGCCCGCCTGCGGATGGGCTTGCGCCCGCCCGAGGGCCCGGTGACGGACTTCCTGCCGAGCGACCCCCGCCGGGCCGCCGAATGGATGACCGCGCGGGAAGCCCTCGAGATCGCGACGCTCGGGGGCGCGGCAGTCCTCGGCCGGAGCGACATCGGTTCGCTTGAACCGGGGAAACGGGCCGATTTCTTCACGGTCGATCTGTCAGACGTCGCCTACGCGGGTGCGCTCTCCGATCCGGTCGCAGCTGCGCTGTTCTCGTCACCGACGCGGGCGCGGCATACCGTGGTGGATGGCCGATTCGTCGTCCGCGACGGCGCGATGACGACGATGGATCTGCCACTGGTGATCGAGGCGCACAACCGGGCGGCGCGGCGGCTGGCTTCGGTGGCGAGTTGACCGCCGAATGGTCCCCCGAAGTGGACGGTTTTCGCGATGTGCTTGCATCCGCGATGAATCCGCTGCTAGGCTAACTTCTGTTCCGCACCCGGGAACCTCCTCGGGAAGCGAGCTCTGTCGATTGGCCGTTCGCCGGTTGCGTTGACGCCTGGTGCGAAGGTAGACAGCGGCAACCCTGACACCGATGGAGGCATCGGCAGGGTGAATGACGCCGTCCTGGTCCTGAACCAGAATTACGAGCCGCTCAATGTCTGCAATGTGCGGCGCGCCATCGTGCTCGTTTTCGACGGGAAGGCGGAGGTGCTGGAGCATCACGCCCGACCGATCGTCAGCGCGAGCCGAAGTTGGGAGTCCCCTTCCGTCATCCGGATGACCTACTTCATCCACCGGCCGCGGCCGAGGGTGAAGCTCACCCGCCGGGAAGTGTTCATCCGGGATGGGTACACCTGCCAGTACTGCGGCCGCTCGGGCGGGAGCGATCTCACGATCGACCACGTCATCCCGCGCTCGCGGGGCGGGCGGAACTGCTGGGAGAACCTCGTATCGGCTTGCCGAACCTGCAACCACCGCAAGGGCGGCCGCTTGCCGAGCGAGGCACGGATGCCACTGAAACGCCAGCCCGCGGAACCGCGCGCCGGTCAGTACTACACCATCGAACGGCGTCTCGCCGGTGACCTTCAGGACGCCTGGGAGAAATTTCTCCCCGGGTTTGCCCCGATCGGCGTCGCGGCCGTCGACCGCCGGATGGTCGCGTAGCTGCCGAACCATCGGAGTGGGGGTGGGTGGGCGCGCCAGCAAGGCCGCCGATCAGTGCCCCGGCCCTGCCTTGTCCCGCCTTCATCTAGCGCGCACGGCGGCGCGTTCCTCACCGCATCCTGGCAGTCGATGCCTCCATAATCCCGGACGTCTGCCCTCTGCCTTGCGTTGCACCCGTTCGCCGCGCATCATGCGGGGTGTCATTCGCGTTCGGCCCATGCCACCTGGGGAGGGTTCCCGTCGTGCTCGATCTGCGGCTCATCCGCGAAGACCCGGAGCGGGTCAAGGCGGCCATTGCGACCACGTTCACCGAGGCTCCCATCGACGAGATCATCGCCGCCGACGAGCGGCGGCGGTCGCTCCTCGTCGAGGTGGAGGCGCTCAAGGCCGAATTGAACGCCGGGTCCAAGTCCGTCGGCCGCACGAAGGACCCGGAGGAGCGGAACGCGCTCATCGCCGCCATGCGCGACCTCGGCGACCGCATTTCCGCGATGGACGCCGAGGTGGCTGCGGTCGACGGCCACCTCAACGACCTGATGCTCAACGTTCCCAACATGCCGCTCCCGCACGTTCCGGTCGCCGCGGACGAGAGCGGGAATGTGGTCGTCTCCACCCACGGGACCACGCGCGCGTTCGAGTTTTCCCCGAAGCCGCACTGGGACCTGGCCGAGGACCTGGGCATCATCGACTTCGAGCGGGGCGTGAAGGTTGGCGGGTCCCGCTTCTACTTTCTGAAAGGGGACGGCTCGCGCCTGCAGCGCGCGCTCATCTCCTGGATGCTCGATCTGCACCGGGTGAAGCACGGCTACACCGAAGTCTCCCCGCCCTACCTCGTGGGCGAGCAGATTCTCGTTGGCACCGGCAACCTGCCGAAGTTCGCGGACAACCTGTACCGCGACAGATACGAAGACAAGTGGCTGATCCCGACTGCGGAGGTCCCGGTGACGAACATGTACCGGGAGGAGATTCTGGACGAGGCGCACCTGCCGATCTACCACGTGGCCTTCACGCCCTGCTTCCGGCGCGAGCAGATCTCGGCAGGGCGGGACGTGCGCGGGATCAAGCGCGGGTACCAGTTCGACAAGGTGGAAATGGTCAAGTTCGTCCATCCCGACCAGAGCGCGGCCGAGCACGCGAAACTGATCGGCGAAGCCTCGGATGTGCTGGAGGGGCTGGGGTTGCCGTATCGCGTGTTGCAACTCGCCACCGGCGACCTCGGCTTCGCCGCCGCCGACAAGGTGGACCTCGAAGCGTGGGCGCCTGGCTCGGACGAATGGCTGGAGGTGTCGTCCTGCGGCGTCTTCCTCGACTTCCAGGCGCGGCGGGCAAATATCCGGTTCCGCCCTGCCGAGGGCGGCAAGCCGCGCTTCGTCCACACCCTGAACGGCTCCGGCCTCGCCCTGCCGCGGACGATGAT
>CAIPGK010000770.1 GCA_903864575.1 uncultured Chloroflexota bacterium | reverse complement strand
ATACATCGATCGCCGCGCCGCCCGCCGCGCTGATCGCAAGCAAGTCCTTGTTCACCCGGAGATACACGCTGTCGGGCGCGCCGCGCGAAACCACGAGATCCGTCAACGGCCGCGAGGAGACGGGAGTCTCCTTCAATCCGGGCGGCGGCGGCGGTGGGGTGACCACCATCGTCGCGGTGGGAGTCGTGCTTCGCCGGGAATCGGTCGCGAACTGACGATTCTCCTCACCGTCGGTGCATCCCGCCAGAATGAGGCAAACCGCCACCGCCAGCGGGACGAGGCGGACCCGCGCCGATCTTCCCTCCCCGATCTTCTTTTTCGCCAGTTGCGGCAGTTTCATCAAAAGCGTCCGAATGTCGCCCATCCCACAAACGTTCCATCAGCCCCGGTCTATCATTCTGACCGGAGGTGTGATTTGGGTCTGTTCAGCCGTCTGCCCAGCGAGCCAGTATATAACACCCTCGCTGTCGTTCAGCGCACGGGGGTGCCTGCTGACACGTTCCGCGCGTGGGAGCGTCGCTACGGCATACCGCAACCGAACCGAACTGCTGGCAACCAACGCAGGTATTCTGACCAGGACATCGCCACGATCGCCTGGCTTCGGGATCAGACCAGTTCGGGGCTGAACATTAGCCAGGCGGTCGATCTCTTCCGGCAGCGCGACCTAACCACGCCGGACGTCGAAGTTCGATCGTCATACGACCAGGCGCTCCCAGCCGACAACCGGCTCGGGCATTTCGTTCACGCGATCGCGGACGCTTTGATCGCGTTCGACGGCGCACAGGCCAGCCGGGTGCTGGAAGACGCGCTCGCCCTGTTGCCGGTCGAACAGGTCTGCCTCGAGATTCTCCAGCCTGTTCTCTACGAGATCGGGCGCAAATGGGAGGCGCAGGAGATCGGCATCAGCGCCGAGCATTTCGCAACCTCTTTCATCATCCGCCGACTCGGAGCGCTCTACAACCAGGCAGAGCAGGTACCGGGCAGGGGCGTCATTCTGGCAGCCTGCCCTGAAGGCGAGCTACACGAAGCGGGTCTCCTGCTCACCAGCCTGATTCTGACGCGTCGCGGCATGAACATCCTCTACCTCGGGCCAAATCTGCCGACCGACGACCTCATCGCCACCGTACAGCGACTCAAGCCAGAACTTGTGCTGCTCTCGGCGTCGACCGCCCCCTCCGCGGAAAAGCTCGCGCTTGCCTGCCGCGAGATCATGGCGCGGTCGGAGTCGCATTCTCCCGAGATCGGATACGGGGGCAGCATTTTTATCGATCGTCCGGAACTCCGCACCGGCATCGACGGCCACTTCCTCGGAACCAGCGCCGACGACGCCGCTGACAAGGTCGAAGCACTGGTCACCAGTCGCCTGGCCGCCGTTTCCTGAGCGGCATTCCCCCGGCGCTGTGCTAGACTCGCCCTCCGAAACCGGCATTCGATTGCGCCATCCAGAGGGAAACATGCGCCTGTCCCGCGAGGACGTCGAACACGTCGCCGCCCTGGCCCGACTGGGCCTGACCGAAGAGGAAATCGTGCGGTTGCAGGATCAACTCTCGATGATCCTGGATCAGATTGCGGTCCTCGAACGCCTTGACACTGCCTCAATTCCGCCGACGGCGCAGGTAACTGCCCTGTCCAACGTCTGGCGAGAGGACGTCGAGCGAGCGAGTCTCCCCCGCGAGCAGGTGCTGGCCAATGCTCCCCGCCAGTCCGACGGATTCTTCGAGGTCCATGCCGTGATGGCTGGCTCGGATTCGGAGGAGGCGTGATGTCCAGCACTCCCCTTACTTGGCTTACCGCCGCCCAGTCCCGGCGCCTCCTCGATGCGCGTGAGGTCTCCGCGGTCGAGCTGGCCGAGGCGCATCTCGCCCGGATCGAGGCGCTTGACGGTGACATCGGCGCATTCCTCCATGTCATGGCCGACGTCGCGCTAGCCCAGGCGGCCGACGCGGATCGGCGTATTGCCGCGCGCGATGTTGCGCCGATGACCGGCATTCCGATTGCCCTCAAGGATGTGCTTGTTACGACCGACGCGCCGACCACCGCGGGCAGCAAAATCCTCCAGGGCTTCCGCTCACCCTACGATGCAACCGTCGTTCGGCGTCTTCGGGAGCAGGGGGCTGTATTCCTCGGCAAGGCGAACACCGACGAGTTCGCCATGGGATCGTCGAACGAGAACAGCGCCTACAAACCGGTCCACAACCCCTGGGATCTTTCCCGTGTGCCCGGGGGCAGCAGCGGAGGGCCTGCGGCGTCGGTCGCCGCAGGCATGGCCACCGTGAGCCTCGGGTCGGACACGGGCGGTTCCATCCGGCAACCTGCCGGGTTCTGCGGCATCGTGGGAGTCAAGACCACGTACGGGCGCGTTTCCCGATACGGATTGATCGCATTCGCGAGCAGCCTCGATCAGATCGGGCCCTTCGCCCGGACCGTCGAAGATGCCGCATTGCTTCTCGGCGCGGTTGCTGGACACGATCCGCACGACTCCACGACCGCCGCCGTCCCCGTGCCCGACTACGCCGCGGCGCTTGGCGGCGACCTCCGCGGCGTTCGCGTCGGCATCGCGCGCGAGTACAACGTCGACGGCATGGAACCCGGAGTCTCCGACGCGGTCGGCGCCGCGATCGACCGCATGCGCGACCTCGGGGCGGAGATTGTCGACGTCAGCTTGCCGCATACCGAGTATGCGCTCGCGACGTACTACATCATCGCTCCGGCCGAGGCCAGCGCGAACCTCTCCCGGTTCGATGGCGTGAAGTACGGGCTGTCCGTTGAAGCTCCGTCGCTCCGGGAGACCTACGAGCGCACTCGCGGCGAAGGGTTCGGACCTGAGGTGAAGCGGCGCATCATGCTTGGCACCTACGCCCTGAGCGCAGGCTACTACGATGCCTACTACGTCAAAGCCCAGAAGGTGCGGACGCTCATCAAGCAGGACTTCGATCAGGCGTTCGAGAAGGTGGATGTGATCGTCGCACCGACCTCGCCTACCGTGGCCTTCGGGCTGAACGCGCGCACCAGCGATCCGTACCAGATGTATCTCGCCGACGTTTTCACGATTCCGGCGAACATGGCGGGGATCTGCGGCGTCTCGATCCCCTGCGGGATGAGCGAAGGCATGCCGGTCGGGCTGCAGATACTTGCCAAACCGTTCGACGAGACCACCATGTTCCGCGTCGCGCACGCCTACGAGCAGGCCGAGCAATGGAAGGACACGCGCCCCGCCGTCGGCTCCCTGGCCTGACCATTCACGTTGACGCCCCTCATGCCCGCTGGTATATTTCCCCTTGCCGAGGGCCGCTAGCTCAATTGGCAGAGCAACTGACTCTTAATCAGTTGGTTATAGGTTCGAGTCCTATGCGGCTCACCCAAGGCAGACGACCGGCGGGAAACCCCGCCGGTCGTTCTTTTTCCCGAGGTCAGGCGGCGGGCGCCACCCGCATTGACCCTGCCCGCCGCTGGCCGGCCAAAAGCAGCGGCACGAGCGCCAGCGACACGGCGATCGACGCCAGCAGCGGCGTCTGCGGGGCGATGGCGTAAAGCTGCCCGGACAGGATCGGGGCGCACCAGAACGCCAGGTTTGTGCCCATGTCCCCAAGCGAGAAGACCCGCATCCGGTGCCGGTCTGGCGCAACCTCGGCCAGCGCCGCCCCGAACAAGCCCCACGCCGACAAAAACCCTCCCCGCGCAAGAAACGCGACCGCCAGCAGCCACACAAGATTCGTGGACAGGCAGACCGCGAGCGACGCCGACACGAACACCGTGCACAACGCCGCCGCAGCCAGTGGAGCCCCCTGGAAGCGCCGCGAGCGCGCCACGTAGAGCCCGAACACGATCGACCCGATGGCGGGCGTGGAGCCGAGCGCCGCGATGGTGGCCGGGTGCAGACCCTGCACCTCCTCGAGGAACGGAGGCAGCAGCGAGGTGCCGACCGACATGGCGAACACGCTGGCCGCCTGCAGGCCCAGCACCAGCCGCACTCCGGGGTCCGCGAACGCCTCCCGGAACGAGGAGCGGCTGTCCTCCGTCGCCGGCGCTCTCGGGACGGTCGCGTCGAGCCGCCAGTAGACCAGCGCCGACGCCACGCACCACGCCGCGGAGTAGAAGAACACCGCGGCCATTCCGAGCTTGGCGATGATCAGCCCGGCCAGCAGCGGCGACAGGCCGAAGGACACCGCGGGCGCCACCGTGAAGACCAGCGTGTAGGCCCGCACGCGATTCTCGCCCGCGTGGTCGGACACGTGCGACTTCGCGACCGGGGACGCCAGCACGCTGAAGGCGCTCAGGAGCAGCATCGGGGCGAGTTGGGTCCAGTGCTGGGCGAAGCCGGCCGTCACCAGCCCCAGCCCGAGCAGCACCCGCGAGACCACCGCCAGCGTCCGCGGCGCAAACCGCTCGGTCAGCGAGGCGGCGCGGGTCAGCACCAGCAGCCGCAGAATGCCGGTGGCCCCGAGCAGCAGGCCGATGACCGTCACCGGAGCGCCGAGCCGAGCCATCCACAGCGCCCAGACGCTCATGAAAGCGGAATAGGCCGCGTCGTCGCAGACCATCGCCCAGAGCACCAACCCAACCTCGCGACCGAGTCCAAAATCCCACCTGAACCGGTCGCGCATCCCGTTCCTTACGTCGACACGCCGAGCAGCGGTCGCGTACCCTCTCGTTGGCTGCCGTGGGCCGCCATGCCGCGATGCGCGGCATCATACCGCCGTCCTGCCCGCGATGGGGAGACGCCATGTCAGCCCCGGTTAGCGAAAGCCGAAATCCTGTTGATCAGCCTGCCTTCGGCCCGGCGCTGCGCAGGCTGCGCGAGTCACGCGTGCATTCGAAAGCGGAAGTCGCGCGCGCCTGCGGGGTCGACCCAAGTCATATCACGCGGCTCGAGCAGTCGGAGCGAGGCGTCAGCCGCGACCTTGTGGAGAAGTTGGCCCACGCGCTCGACGCAACAAAGCGGGAGGAACTGGAACTCATGCAGGCGGCGGGTTTCCTCTCGCCGGAAATGGCCCAACTCCTGCTGCAGCCCGATCTCGCCCGCGTTTCGGCGCTCCTGGCGGGAAACGAACTCACCGACGCCCACCGCGATCTGATCGCGCGCCACCTTCGCCTCGCCCTGGATGCCGCAGCCGCGCTCGGGTACCCCATTCCTGACCCGCTCGGCGCCTGACGAGGCCTATCCCAGTGCCTCGGGCCCTTGCCGGTGGCGGGTGCGAACCATCGTCCAGCGGCCCGCCTCTTCCTTGCGCCGCCGCCTCACGCTCGACCCACCCACGATCAGCAGCAACACGGCAACGGCAGCCAGCACCTGCACCACGCCGAACAGGTCAGCCGCCGCCGCCGCGAAGAAGATGGGAATGAAGGCCACCGTGTTGGAAATGGTGTAGAAGGTCGCATAGACCCGCGCCCGGATCTGATCGTGCGAGCGCTCCTGCAGGATCGTTTGCGCCGGCACCAGCACCAGCGCATTGCAGATGCCGAGGAATGCCGCCAGCGCCCCCGCGAAGGCGATCTCCGCCCCGACCGGCGGCGTTCCTCCTCCGATCCAGACCAACCCGAGGATCTCCTTGCTCAGCGCGAGCAACAGCAGCGTGAGCCCTGCCAGGAAAAGGGACCAGTCAATGACCGCCTCACGCCGGTACCTCGTCACCATGCGTGGGACCAGGAGCACGCCCGCCACGACGCCTGCTCCCGCCGGGGCGACGATATACCCGATATCCTCTCCTGACAGCCCAATGACGCTCGTCACGAACTGGGGACCGAGCGAAGCCACCAACATGAACGTCGTGGAGGCGATCGTCAGATACGCGATCGCGCGCATCAGCGACGGATCATTGAGGATGAAGATCAGCCCTTCACGCACATCGGCCAGCAGGCGCTTGAAGGGATGTTCGGCGGCGTTCTCTCTCGCACGCCCTGCGTGTTTCGACTTCGGCAGCGTGAGCGTCAGCAACGCGCAGCCGAAGAACAGGACGGCGGTAAGGAGGAAGACCATGTCGATGCCGAGCACCTTCGCTGCGATCGGCCCGACCACCGTAAACCCGAGCAACTGCGCCGCGGTAAAGGTCAGATTGAACAGCGCGTTCGCCTGCACCAGTTGGGCACGCGGAACGAGCTCCGGGATCATGGCGCCCTGTGCCGGGGCAAAGAACTGACCGGCCGTGCCGAAGAGGAAAGTCGTGGCGTAATAGGCGCCGAGCACCAGACTCGGCTTCCAATCGGTCTGGATCGTCAGGTATAGAAAAACCCCTCCCGCCCGCAGGAAGTTGACCAACGCCATCAGCCAGCGGCGATCGACCCTGTCGGCGACCGCGCCGGCAAAGGGACCAAAGATCACCCCTGGCAGCGAGAACGCCAGGATGACGAGACTGATCGCCGTGTTCGCCTGCGGGATGTGGTGGTACGTCACGACCTCGCTCACGGCCAAAAGCAGCGAGAAATCGACCATGCTGTTGGCGGTCTGCGAGATCAGCTGCGCGAGCCACAGGCGCAGGAACGGCCCGTTTGACAGGACGGCCTTGAACGAGGATTGGCCAGTCGGTCGGACGATTCTCGGACCGTCCGCTGCCCGCTCGGGCCGGTCCTGAGCGTGGGCGGCAGCCGGCGCACCGCTCACGCCGCCGCCCCCGGCCCGGTCGGGGTGTCCACCCGGGGCTCTCCCCGGCTGACGAACTGTTTCAGTCGCCGCTCGAGCGTGCGCCGGGGCAGGAGCACCTTGTGCTCGCACCCGTGACAACGCAGCCCGATGTCTGCGCCAAGCCGCACCACGGTCCAGTCTGTCGAACCGCACGGATGCGGCTTCCGCAAGCGCACGACGTCCCCGATGTACAACTCGAGCGGGCCATCAGGCACGACGTCGTGTCCCGCCCCTACATCAGGCCGGGGATCTTCATGCCCCCGGTCAGAAATGCCATCTTCTCCTCGGCTTCGGTGGCTGCCTTGCTCATCGCGTCCTGTATCGCGGCAGTCACGAGATCCTCAAGGATTTCGACATCCTCCGGATCGACCGCTGACGGGTCGATCTTGATTCCGAGAAACTCACGCTGGCCCGACACCCGCGCGGTGACGACTCCACCGCCTGCGGTTCCCTCGATCACGGTCTCGGCGAGTTCCTGTTGGACCTTTGCCAGTCGATTCTGCATCTGGTTGAGGGCTTTCATGTTGAAGGACATGGATCGTTCCTCCTGCGCTCTCCGGGCGTCCTGTTCCT
>CAIPGK010000769.1 GCA_903864575.1 uncultured Chloroflexota bacterium | reverse complement strand
GATGACCAGATCGGGCAGGGTGGTCCACTTTGCGGAATCAGCGTCCTCGCTCCCGTTTTCAGCGTCGGCTGCGCGACGGAACCGCCGCGAGATCACCTCCGCCATGCTTGCAAAGTCGTTGTTGCCCTCGACCGTTTTGATCGTAAAGCGGCGGTACTCCTTCTTCGCCGGCCGACCCTCCTCGAACACCACCATGCTGGCCACGGTGTTGGTTCCCTGGGAGTGAGAGATGTCGAAGCACTCGATCCGCATCGGCATCCGTGGCGCGTCGAGAGCCGAGGCAAGTTCGCTAAGAGCCCCGATGGTGCGCTGCTCGTCGGAGAGGAACTTGAGGCGACTCTGCTCGAGATTCTCCGCCGCGCTTTTCGCGACCATTTCGACCAGGTGGCGCTTGTCTCCGCGCTTTGGCGCGATCAGTTCGACCCGGCCGCCGCGCCGAGTAGCAAGCCACTCGGACAGCAATTCGGCCTCGTCCGCCAGGACTGGGTGCTGCAACCAGAGGGCAGGCGGAACCATCGCGGCCTCGGCGTAGAACTGGCCAATGAAGCTCGAGGTGATCTCGACCGGCGTATCCTCGATCCACGCCTGCATCGGGAAGAACTCGGAGCCGAGCAGCTTGCCATTCCGGACGAAGCCGACCTGAACGCCGGCATCACCACCAGGCCCCTGCGCGACCGCGATGATGTCGACGCTGGTTCCCGTCTGCCCAACGATCTTCTGCTCCTCGAGCACGTGCGCGATGGCCTGCAAGCGGTCTCGAAGCACGACAGCCCGCTCGAAATTCCAGGCGTCTGACGCCTGCGTCATCTCCTCCTCGATCGGAGGGACAACATTCTCGGCGTGGCCGCTCAGGAACAGCTGCACGTCCTCGATGGCGCGCATGTATGTGGGTCGATCGACGTCATCGACGCACGGCGCGGTGCACTGGTGGATGTCCCGGTAGAAGCAGGCTCTTCCGCTGGCCCGCTGGCTCCTGAACGTGTGAAGGCCGCACTTCCGGTAGGGAAACAGCCGCTCGATGGTTTTGAGAACCTTGTAGGCTTTGCCTGCGTTCGTGTAGGGCCCGTAGTACCGCCCTCCGTCGTCGAGTATTCGCCGGGTCAACTCGACGATGGGCCATTCCTCGTTGGTGATCTTGAGGTACGGGTACGTCTTGCTGTCCTTCAGCATGACGTTGTACTTGGGTTGATACCGCTTGATGAGTTCGTTTTCGAGGATGAGTGCTTCCGTCGGAGTGTCCGTACGGATTACCTCGAAGTCCGCGATGTTGCCGACCAGTTCACGAGTGCGCTTGATATGGCCGCCTGGATCCTGAAAATAGGAGCGCACGCGGTCGCGAAGTTTCGCCGCCTTGCCAACGTAGATCACGTCGCCGCGGGCATTCTTCATGATGTACACGCCCGGAGACGGCGCAAGACCGCGCAACCTGAGGGCGAAGTCGGGGCGAGGTTCGGCACTCATGATGAAAGTATAGGTCCGCTGGCAACGCGGCACGCGTTCAGGAACGAATCACCAGTTCCGAGACCTCGCCATCGCGGATGGTAAAGCCGCGAATCCCGGGATTTTCACGGTCTTCCAGCGTGCAGATCAGATAAACCGCGTCCGGCCATCCGGCGAGCGCGATGTCGGTCGAGGACGGCCGAGCCGGGGAGTGGGGATGAGAGTGGTAGATCGCGACGACTTCCCAACCCTGCGCAGGCAGCGTCTTGAACTCGAGATCGAGCAATTGCTGCGGATCGATCTCGTACAACTCGGTCCCCGGCGCGAGATTGTGAAGCCGGTACAACCGCTCGGCGACGCCATCGGCGCCGGCAATGAGACCGCAGCACTCGCGTGGCGTCTCGGCCAGTGAATGCTCGATGATCTCCTGCGCCATCTCTGCCGGGAGCAGGAATGACTCGCCGGTCATTCCGCGCCGCCCGCCATCGCGGGAATGATCCCGACCTCGTCGCCGCTCTTGAGCGCGGTGTCCGCTCCGGCGAGATCCCGCGCGTTGGTGCCATTGACGAACACGTTCACGAAGCGCCGGATTTGGCCGTCATCCTCACGGACCCGCTCGGAAAACCCCGGGTGCTGGGCGTCCAGCGAATCGAGCACCTCGGAAAGGGTTGCGCCAGTCGCTTCGACCTTGGCCTGGCCGCCAGTGAATCGGCGCAGCGGCGTCGGAATCAGCACCTGAACAGTTACGGACATGTTGGCTCCCTCTTTACGATCAGGATCTTCCCGCGGCGGTCGGCCGACTCCATGGCAAGCCAGTCGACACTCAAGGTCAGGACGCACTATCCCACAATCCGGTGGAAAGATAGCGGCTTCCGCCATCGCACCCGATGGCAACGATCGATGCCGTCTCGCCAGCCGCCGCCAGCTCGTGCCCGAGTTTCACGGCGGCCGCGAGGTTCGCGCCCGTCGAGGACCCGGCGAAGAGCCCCTCGGTGCGCGCCAGCAGCCTCGCCGCGTCGAAAGCTGCTTCCGTGCGGACACCCATCATGCGGTCCGCCACCGAGGAATCGAAAATGCCGGGCACGATCGCGGTCGGCAGGTGCTTGAGCCCCTCGATCCCGTGGAATTCCTCGTCCGGCTGGACACCGATGATCGTGACACCGCCCTGATCCTGCAGGTAACCTCCCGCGCCAACCAGGGTGCCGGTGGTGCCGAGCGCTGCGATGAAGTGAGTCAGGCTTCCCCCGGTTTGCCGCCAGATTTCCGGGCCGGTGGTTGTCCGGTGGGCTGCGACATTGGCAGGGTTGCCGTACTGATTGGCATAGAAGAATCCGTCGGGCTGCGCCTCGGTCATGGTCCGGACCAGCCGGATCGCGCCATCCGAACCCTCATAAGGATCGCTGTAGGTGACGGTGGCGCCGTAAGCCTCGAGCGTCCGCTTGCGCTCACGGGAAGCCGACTCCGGAACGACCAGGTGAACCGGGATACCAAGCGCAGCGCCCAACAGGGCATAGGCGATGCCGGTGTTTCCACTTGTCGAATCGATCAGCGCCTGCCCGTTGCCGAGCAGCCCGTCGGCGATCGCCTGACGGATGATCGAAAGCGCCGTGCGGTCCTTGATCGACCCGCCCGGATTCACCCACTCGGTCTTAAGCAGGATGTTGATGGTGGCCGGCAACCCGGAGGCGCGGGCGAACGCATCGACGGACAAGAGCGGCGTGTTACCAATAGCCTGGACCGCCGCTACCCGATCGACCTCGACTCCCGGTGTTGCAACAGGCCGCGCCTCGCCATATCGATCCATGACTGCAGACATCCGCGTCTCCCACAAGCCGCGTGCGGCACGTCCAGACAGCAACCCAGCAAACCTGAGTTCTCTATCCAGTTACGAACTATCGGCCCTGACGGTTCCATCGTCAATCGCGGGGCGTGGTCACCGCCACCGGCCCGAGTCGCTCTCGCAGCACTCGCGCCAGCGATCTCGAGGCACTGAGACGGGAGTCACCAGCATCGACGATATCAATCGCCAGTTCCTCGGGCACACGCGGCGACAGATCGAGCCGGGTGAGCCGTTGGACCTCCGGCTCTTCCCATGCGCCCGATTGATCGTCCGGTTTTCCGACCGGTTGCAGCGCCCGCCAAAGCAGTTGCGCGGCAAGCAGGGTCGTGGTCGAGGCGACGATGTCCGAGTCCCCCCAGGAACCGGCGAGGAAAAACGCAGCGCCATCGACAGCGCCGGCGAGTTCCGCTGCGGCAGCTGGATCTCGGGCCGCCCTCAGCGCGATCCGCTGCCGAGGATGAGCCAGCGATGCGAGCATCCCGCATGGTGAATGCGCGAACCCACCGCCGAGCGGGCAGACGACCATCACCTGCGACCCGATGAGCGAACCGGGAAGAACGGCCTCCGCGAACCGTTCGGAGCCGGGAGCGGTAGGGATGGCCGCCCAACGGGACGAAAGCGACAACGCGGCAGAGAAGCCGGATGCGGGCCGGAACCGCGGCAGCCGAGCTCCACGCGAGATGTCGAGTGTTGCGGCAACCCTCGCAACGAACTCACCGGCAGGCGGAGGGGGGAGAATCAGCGTCGGGTTCGAAGGCAGGTAACGCAACCATCTGTCAGCCAGCAGGTCCGGCCGACCGATGGTGATGGTCGCAAGCACCTGACCGAGTTCGTGGGACGCCGTTGATCGCACGTGGGTCTCCCGCAGAATTCGCTCGCTGGCAGTCTGGGATTCTAGACTTCGGGCGCGCGCGACCGCCGTTCACAGGCAACCGTGAAGCCAGAGAAAGGCATCCCCCACATGATGAATCAGAGTCCGATGTCCATTCCTCCGGATTACGATTTCGGTCCCCCGAATGGTTCCAGGCAGACTGAAATCCGATGAGCGGAGTTCACGAATTCGATTCCGTCTTCATTCCGATGCCAACCCAATTCTCGCTGGCGCGAACCTGCGCTCCCGCAGCGTGGTCCGGCGGGAGATGGCCCAACGAGGACTGGATCGACGGTGCATTCTGGTGGGCCGGTCACGAGGCGGGCGCCGCGTGCTGGCGTTCGGTGACGCAAGCAAACGAGGGCGTGATCGTTTCCGGAACCGGCGATCCGGATCTGTTCCCTGCCTGGGCCCGGCGGGTGCTCGCGCCACAGGCGATGCTCTCCCGGTTCGCAGACCCGGTGATCTCGGAGATCGAACAAAGTCTGCCCGGCCTTGGGCATCTCAACAGTGGCGACATGGCGGACGGAGCGACCTTCGCCGTCATCGGGCAAAGCGTGTCGCTGGCCTCCGCCGGGGTGACGGCAGCCAGGCTCTGCACAATGTTCCATCCGGGATTTTCCGTGGCAAATCGGACGCTCTGGCCGCTGCCACGGGCCGAGGACCTCGCCGAATCCGATCCGGCAACCATTCGCCCCTGCGGCGTCACCGGCAGGCGAGCAGAGGCCATCGTCGCGGTCGCCCGGCTCTTCGCCTCGGGCGACCTCCCATCGGACCCCACGGCGTTCAACGACGCCCACGCCGCTCGTTTGCTGGCAGCCCCGGGAGTCGGACCATGGACGGTCGCGTCGACCCTGATCTGGGGAGGGGGCCACTCAGATACGTTTCCCCCGGGAGACGCCGCCCTGCTTCGCGCTGCCCGGGCAGCCTATGGTCTCCCGGAGCTCGATCATCGCGCGCTCGCAGAGCGCTCGAGGGGATGGGGAACCCAGCGCGCGACCGCGGCACGCTTGCTCTGGACGGACTTGTTCGGCCACCCGGGCGACCGATTCACGCCTGCCCGTCATCCGAGGACTACGGGTGTGCGCCCATGGGTCTCAGGTTGTTGAGCCGCGGACGATGCCTTGCAGCATGAGCCCGGATTCGGCCATCACGAAACGCAGGCTGTCGAGATAGACCAGTACTTCAAGCAAATCGCTGCCTTCGAAGCCTTCGACGGCATCCGCGAGTTCGCCGCACTCACGCAGCGCGGCGACCAGATTGGAGCGCGCCTTGTCCGCAGTGTCGAACGGGTCGTATTCGCCGTCCATCATCTCTCCCGCGTGGCATGAATGGGCGGACGGCGCTGCTGCCAACCTGCGGCAGACTCGTAGCTTGCGCCAATTTCGAACAGGGTCGACTCGCTCCCCGGCCGTCCTGCGAACTGCAGCCCGACTGGCAATCCATCCGCGTCGAATCCGCAGGGCACGGACAGGACCGGCTGGCCGGTCGCGTTGAAGGGCATCGTGAGACGTGTCCAGGCGATCCCGATGGATTCCTCGCCATCGTCAAAGCGCGCGGTTGATGCTCCGGCAGGAATCGCGGCGGCGGGTAGCGCGGGAGCCACCACGGCATCGAGTCCAAGTCTTCGGAACCAGCTGGCCATCGAGTCGCGGACCCGCTCCCGAACGCGGAGCGCGTCGAGATAGGCGGTGGCAGGCACCAGTCTCCCGGCCTGGATACGAACCTGCAGGTCGGGGTTCAGCAACGCAATCCGGGCAGGGTCCCCACCCGTGAGCGGCCAGATCGCAGCGGCGGTCTCAACCCGATTGATCACGTAGCCCGATGCCCGCGCCGCCAGCGCATCCGGCCAATCATCCTCGACGACCGTCGCGCCAAGTTCCCGAAGCAGATCGATCGCCGCGACAAACGCG
>CAIPGK010000768.1 GCA_903864575.1 uncultured Chloroflexota bacterium | reverse complement strand
GACCTGATCGAGGTGGCGGACGAGGTCGGGTTCACGGACGATGAGGTGGCTGCTGGCGACGACATCGAAGCGGGCGCCAATCGTGGAGAGATCGCCGTTGGGGGCGGCGTAGTGGGCGTCTCGCGCGTCGGCGGGGAGGGAGCGGGAGAAGCGGACGATGTTCTCGCGATCGAAGATGCGTTCACCGGGGAGGCCGAGTTCGAGGATGCGAGGGGCGGCGGCGGCGAGGTCGCGGAACTGTTCGCGCGTCTGCAGCGAATGTGCGCGTCGACCTTCGGCCATGCCCGCCTCGCGGTAATGGGCGCGCAGTTCGTCGGGCTGCAGGATCCAGAGGTCCGAGTTGAGATCGTGGTAGATCGCGGGCTCGAACTCCGGCGGCAGCATGTCGGGCGAAATGGCGTGAGTCGAGTGCGTCATGCGGACCGGCTCCTCGTCCCGATCGACCGGGATCCTGGGCCATGCGATGGGCGTCAGGTGTCAAGCGTCAGCATTTCGTAGATTTCGTTGCCCCAGTAGGAGAGATCGAGCATTCCGTCAACGGTGAGACCGTCGAAGGAGCAGCGGGAGATGCCGCAAATGCTGAATGGGGCATAGCGCCCGGTGCCGTCTCCGCGCCGGCCGGCGCTGGAACCGACCATCAACCAATCGTCGACCATGCAGACGCCGCGAACCCAGCCGGGAATCTGCCGAATGACCCCGCGGCCGGCAATATTGACGGTCGAAATGCCGGACTGAACATAGACCAGCCGGTCATTGTGGATCATCACCGAGTGCGGGAACCAAAGACCATCCAGCACCATGTCACCCGACGGAATCTTCTGGATGAACCCGGGCGCGCTCTTTCTGCGGCGCTTGTTGAAAAAGATGCCGCGCTGATCCATGCCGCTGATGAGGAACCCGTCCTCGACCGGCCAGATGCCGTTGAAGTGATGGAGATCCATGCGCCGCTCCAGGTCATCAGGGCGCCAGAAGATTTCGGGACCGCCGGGCACGCCGTCGACGAGCGGGTAGCGAATGACCTCATCGGTGCCGGTCGAGACCAGGTAAAGCCAGTTGTCCCGGACCGCGATGGAGTGTGAATCCTCCCCGCTGCGGAGCAGGTGGAGCCCATCGAAGCTGAGATCCTCGCGGTTCAGCACGAGCAGGGTCTCGCCATGAATGCCGGAGAGCGCGGCATAGACATATCGGTCGTCGGCGGCGAGCCCGGAAGCTTCGGCGTGCGATTCCATGATCTCGGCGGGCAATGGGAGTGGTTGGAAATAGAGCGGATCGGCGGTCGCGACGCCCAGCAGACAGCGGGATGGCCCGCGGCGCAGGAAGCTGATGAGCAGGCGCTTCATGCCAGGCACCGGACGGCAGAGCGCGGGAGGAGGGTTGTTGCGTGCTTGCTGGACGACGACCGCGTGCGCTGCCACGCCCGCCTCCATGAAGGCGAGACGAGTTTCGATGTCCTCCTCGGATTCGTCGGCCGACAGGATCGCAGGCCCGATCGGCGCGAGCTCTTCGGGAGTCATTTTCCGACGGACGGTCACAAACATGCCTGGGTCGGAGTCGCTGTCGATGTCCCAGACGTCCGGCGATCCTCGTTTGGGACCGGTTCGTTCGCCCGGGAGACGCTCGAGCACGACCCAGAACTCGCTCATGTTGCGGAGGGTGCTGTAGACACGGATCGGCCGGAGATCGGTCAATGTGAGGTCATAGACCAGGCGGGCCAGTGAGCGGAACGATTCGGGGGTGAAGAACCAGTTCCGGCGGATGCGAGGCGTGGTGGACGCGCCCGGATCGTCGGCAAACCTCAGGGAGTGCCGAAGACTCTTGGGAGTGAGGTCGCGAGGGACGCCGTGATCCCCGCTCCAATGGCGGAGCGAATCGTTATGCGCGTTCATGGTGAGGCTGTCGATCTGGCTTCGCCAGCCCGATGCGCGGCGGCGGTCGATCGCTGCTTCGAGAATTCCGCCGATCGTCGTGATGGGCATGAAATGGTCGAGGCAGTAGCGCTTGTCCGGGATGAACAGGAGATACAAGCCGCCTGGAAGCAGCGCGTTTCCGACATCGTTGAGATGCTGGACGAAATCCGGGACGGTCTGGATCTGGTGACTGCTGACGGCAGCGGCGAAGCGGCGCCCGCCGAGCATCGAAATGGGATCGCCCACCTGCAGCGTCACGGTTGTCGCAACGTCGGGAACGCCGCTGTCGCCGCCAATGTCGAGCAGTGAGGGGGCGCCTGCGATAAGCGCGAGCGCATCTTCCCGCGTGGCGAGGCTGTTGGCTCGCCATCCGTTCGGCCGGCCGATCTCGCTGTAATGCCCGAAGAGCTGATCGTCGGGGAGGCGCTCGGCGATGGAATTCAGCCCCCGGTAGCATGCGGGATCGAACTCCGCGGGCAGCCGGAGGTGAACCTCGCCGAGCCAGTCGGCGACGTCCGGATCGATGCTGCCGACAGAAGCCGGTTGGTTGAGTCCGGAGGCATCAAATGGAGGTTTCACGATGGAAATCATACCTTGTCCGGCGATGCTGGCGCATTGGGGAACCAACGAGGGTTCAGGGCGGGTTCCTGTGGAAGGTGGCTGCGGCACGGATCGCGTGCGAGCGTCTTCTTGCCCGGCATGGCGCGGGCGGTCAGCGGGAGAGGACGGCCCAGAACTCATTGCCGCCGCGCAGGGTTGGATAGACGCGCGTGGGCCTGAAGGCAGTGAGACCGAGGTCGTGGAGCAGGGCGATGGTGACGCGGAAGGAATCCGGGGTGAACTGCCAGGCGTTGCGGTCGACGAAGGCCTGCTGATCGAGGGATGCCGCCAACAGATCGAGGGCGGACTCGACGCTGCCCGCGTCGAGGTGGAGCGGGCGTCCGTGATCTCCCGCCCAGTGACGCAGCGAGTCATTGTGGGTGGTGAGGCACTGCTGGCGGATGAGGGTGCGCGCGGAATGGGTGGTCGCCCGATCGAGGGCGGCGGCGACGACGTCGGCGATGCTGGATTCGGGGACGAAGTGATCGAGGCAGAAGCGTTTGTCCGGGATGAAGAGGAGGTAGATGCCGCCGGGGTGGAGGAGAGCGGCGACCTGATCGAGGTGGCGGACGAGGTCGGGTTCACGGACGATGAGGTGGCTGCTGGCGACGACATCGAAGCGGGCGCCAATCGCGGAGAGATCGCCGTTGGGGGCGGCGTAGTGGGCGTCTCGCGCGTCGGCGGGGAGGGAGCGGGAGAAGCGGACGATGTCCTCGCGATCGAAGATGCGTTCGCCGGGGAGGCCGAGTTCGAGGATGCGAGGGGCGGCGGCGGCGAGGTCGCGGAACTGTTCGCGGGAGGCCAGGGCGTTCGCGCGACGACCCTCGGCCAGGCCGTGTTCGAGGTAGTGCGTCGCCAACCCCGGGTCGTCGAGGTTCCCGAGGTCGGAATTGAGGAGGCGGTAAGCGTGGGGGTCGAATTCAGGTGGAAAGGCATCGACCAGCGGCATGGCCAGGGACACGGACATGGGCTCAATCTCCGGTATGCGGCGTATCGAGGGGGAGCAGATCGTAGATGCCTTTGCCCCAGTACGAGAGATCGACAGCGTTGATGAGCGACATGGTGGTGTAGTTGCAGAGGGTAATCGTGCAGCGGATATACCGGGAGAGGGTGCTGTTGATTCCGCCTTGAGGGTTCTCGCTGGTGCCGACCAACAACAGATGGTCGACGCGGCAGAGACCACGAGGCCAACCCGGAAGGTCGCGAATCGCGCCGCGACCGTGAATGTTGAGCGTGGAGCAACCTGACTGCGCATAGGCGAGATCGCCGCCGATCCGCATCACGGAGTGGGGAAACCACAGCCCTTCCGCGAGAATCCTGCCCGACGGAATCTCCTGAATGACGCCATTTGCGTTCATCCGTGTTTCAAAGGCGGGAAAGAGTCCCCGCCGATCCATCGCGGCGATGAGGAAGCCGTCGCCCTCGGGCCAGATCGCGTTGTAGTGGCGCAGATCGACGCGCGCGTTGCCGCGGGGCGACCAGTAGCAGGCGGGTTCACCGGGTACGCCCCCCTCGAGCGGGTAGACGAGCACCTCATCGGTGCCGGTCGAGACCACGTAGAGGAGTCCATTGCGGGCGAAAATCGAGTGTGCATCGGAGGCGCGGCGCAGCTGGTGAAGCCCCTGAAACGAAAGATCTTCCCGCGCGAGCACTAGCAGCGATTGACCCTGGCCTCCGGAGAGAGCGACGTAGATGAAACGCTCGTCACGGGTGAGGCCGTGCGCCTTGTCGTGGAGGTCCATGACTTCGTCAGGCAGGGCAAGCGGCTGGAAATAGAGCACCGGCGCCGGGGTGACGATGCCGAGCAGGATGCCGGCGGGGCCGCGATTGCAGAAACTGACCAGCACGCGTTTCATGCCGGGCACAGGGCGTGTCAGCGGTGGCGGGGCAGTTCTGTTCGGCGCCTCGAATGCGTGGATGGCGGCGCTTTCGCGCGCATGCTGTTCGACGTGCGCCGCGATTTCGGCATCCCGCACCGCCTTTTGGAACCGTCTGTTGCGCTCGGCATCCGACTCCTCGTTCAGGACGAGGCCGGTCGACGGGTAGCGCCGTGTGACGACGGCGGGAATGCGCAATGGAGACCAGGCGTCGAACGGCAGGGTGAGGTCATCCTCGTCGCCGTATTGCTCGCGACCGGCGGGATCGGCTTCCACGCCTGCCGCTGGCTTCCGGAGCACCGTCCAGAACTCGGAGTGGTCGCGCAAGGTGGGGTAGACGCGAAACGGTTCGAGATCGACCAGTCCGAGATCCCGCAGCAACCAGAGAATGGAACGGAACGCTGTGGGCGTGAAGAACCAGGTGCGGTAGACCCGGTTGGACGGTCCGGCTTCCGGCTCTTCGGTCAGTTGGAGCGACTGGGCGATGCCGGCAGGCGAGAGTTCGCGGATCGATCCGTGATCGCCGAGCCAGTGGCGGACGGAATCGTTGTGGGTGCTGAGGGTGAGGCTGTCGACTTGCGCCCGCCAACTCGAAACGGTGTCGTTCCGGCGAGCCGCGTCGAGGATCGCGCCGATGGTGGTGGCTGGCTGGAAATGATCGAGGCAGTAGCGTTTGTCCGGCACCATGAGCAGGTAGAACCCACCCGGGTTGAGGGTGCTCGCGACCTGCTGGAGGTGGCCGACGAGGTTGGGAACGTTCTGAATCTGGTGATTGCCGAGGACCGCATCGAACCCTGAACCATATGAATCAGGGGGCGCGTCGGGCGGCAGGAGGGTCACTGCGTCGTTGCCGGGCAAGAGGCGCTGATCCGGGTGGCCGAACTCGAGCAGGGCGGGCGCGTCGGCAACCAGCCTCAGGAGGTCATCCCGGTTGGCAATGGCGTTGGCCCGAAAGCCGCCGGGCCGGCCGGTCAGGCGGTAGTGGGCGCGGGCGGCATCATCGTCAAGCCGGGCAGCGGTCGAGTTCAGCGCCCGATAGATCTCCGGATCAAATTCGGCTGGAAACCGGGCAGCCGCGACCGCGGACCATGGATCCGAATGGGTGGAATCGCTGGCGGCAGGGCCATGATCTGGATTGGAGGTGGCGCGAATGTCAGGCGAATTCATACCGGCAGTGTATCCCTCATGCGCTGCCCCGCGCGTGGTGGCCGGCGGACCATCACCTGGAAGGGGAGCCAGCGCTCCCTCGGAGGTTTCGTTCAGAGGCCGATGGAGCGCAGGTAGGCCCGGTTGCGGAGGGCGCTTTCGAGCGGGGTTCCCATGCCGGGAAGGACATCCTGCTCGACGACGGCCCAACCGTCGTATCCGGCCTTGCCGAGCGCATCCACCACCGCCGGAAAATCGACGGCGCCGCGTCCGAGCTCGCAGAACAGGCCGTGGTGGAGGGCGGTGAAGTAGTCGAGGTGCTCGCGGCGTGTCCGGGCTGCGATCTCGTCCGAGCAGTCCTTGAAGTGGACGTGACGAATGCGGTCGCCGTAGCGGGTCACGGCCTCGTGCGCGGGTCGGCCGGTTCCGCCGGCGCCGTAGGTGTAGTGACCGGTGTCGAAGACGATGCCGATCAACTCGGGGTCGGTGGCGTCGAGAAAGCGGTCGATTTCCTCGGGTGTTTCGACATGGCCCGCCGAGTGGTGGTGAAAAACGAGGCGCACGCCGGTGGCATCGAACAGGCGGCGGGCGATCTCCTCGGCGGCGGCGGCGAACCGGGCGCGGATGTCGGCGTCGAGCGACATCGCCGGTTGGACACGGCCGGCGTTGAGCGTGCGAACCGGGTCGCTCCCGTTTTCGTCGGCGAGAACGATGAAAGGCCCCGGCCTGCTGGCCTCGGTCGCCACGGCCGCGAGCAGGCGCGCAATGTGGATGACCGACTGGATGCCCGGCGCGAGGGCGGCCGGATCGGCGAGACGCACCGGCACATACGCGGCGAGCATGGCGAGGTTGCGGGCGGCCAGTTCCTCCGCCAGCAGCGCGGGATCGTCGGGCAGGAAGCCCCAATCGCCGAGTTCGGTTCCCTCGTACCCTGCGCTCGCCATCTCGTCGAGCACCTGGCCGTATGTGACTGGCCGGGCTTCCATGCCTTCGAATTCGATGATGCCCCAGGAAACAGGCGCGTTGGCGATACGCATGTCGAACCTCAGTCGGTGGCGTTCCCGAAGACCAGCACTGGCCCGTCCCCCCCCGGTCGGTTACCCGTTCAGCAACTGCTCCCCGACGGCCTGCTCGAGGCGGGCGGCGGCGGCGGTGTCGCTTCGGGCGAACTCCTCGAGTTCGTGGCCGAGTTCCTCGAGTTCCTCGCCACCAGCCATCATGGTGACGACCTCCTCGCGGCTGACATCGGTCTTGGCGAAGGTGCCGTAGGAGCGGCCGCGGTTGAGCAGGGTGAACCGGTCGCCGATCGGGTAGGCGTGGTGGACGTTGTGGGTGATGAAGATCACGCCGAGCCCGCGCGCGCGCGCCTGCGCGATGTAGCGCAGCACGACGCCCGCCTCCTTCACGCCGAGGGCGGCGGTCGGTTCGTCGAGGATCAGCACGTTCGCGCCGAAATAGACGGCGCGGGCGATGGCGACGCACTGCCGCTCGCCGCCGGAGAGCGTGCCGACGGGTTGCTCGGTGTCGCGCAGCCGGATGCCCATCTTCGCGAGTTCCTCGCGGGTCACCCGGTCGGCGGTCTTGAGATCGAATCGCTGGAAGGGGCCCCAGCCGATGGTCGGTTCGCTGCCGAGGAAGAAGTTCCGGGCGACCGACATCAGGGGGACCATTGCCAGGTCCTGGTAGACCGTGGCGATGCCGGCGTCGAGGGCGTCGCGGGGGCTGTCGAAGTCGACCGGTTTGCCTTCGACGAGGAACTCTCCCTCGCTTGGCTTGTGGACCCCGGAGAGGATCTTGATCAGGGTGGATTTGCCCGCGCCGTTGTCGCCGAGGAGGCACATGACCTCGCCGGGATAGACGGACATGGAGATGTCCTGCAGGGCGATGACGCTGCCGAAGTGCTTGGAGACGTGGCGGACTTCGAGCAGCGGGGTCTGTCCCTCGCGGCCGCGAGGGATCGGCGCTTCGGAGATGACGGTGACGGTCACTTGCGGCCTCCCATCGCGCGGGCGCGGATGGCGCGGTTGACGAGGACGGCGATCAGCAACATCGACCCGAGGAAGAACTGAACCCAGTTGGCGTCGATACGGGCGTAGACGACGCCCTGCTGGATCATGCCGTAGATGAGGGCGCCGAAGGCCGCGCCGACGACGCTGCCGTAGCCGCCGGTGAGGAGACAGCCGCCGATGACGGCGGCGATGATGGCGTAGAACTCGCGCTGCTCGCCGCGCAGCACATCGGTGCCGCTGAAGGTGATCACCTGGATGGTGGAGAGCAGCCATGCCGAGACGGCGGTCATGATGAAGAGGATGATCTTCACGCGGTCGACCGGGACGCCGACGTTGCGCGCGGCCGGGGCGTTGCCGCCGACGCCGAAAATCCAGTTGCCGAAGCGGGTGCGGAGGAGCAGCCAGGTGCCGCCAGCAACCAGCAGGATCCACCAGAGCACCGAGATGGAGAATTGCGCCCCGGCGATGGATGCCTTCTGGGCGAAGATCTTCACCAGCGCGTCATAGCCGGGAAGGTCCTTGATGCCGCCGATCTGGGTGCGGCCGGTGTAGGCCTTGGTGATGCCGATGGTCGCGCCGCGGACCATGAAGAGCATGCCGAGGGTGACGATGAAGGACGGCAGGCCGGTCTTGATGACCAGCCACCCGTTGATGAAGCCGATGAGCACCGCGACCGCGAGGGCGGCAAGGATTGCGAGCCAGAGCGGCCAGTGGAACTGGGCGGAGAGCAGCGCCGTGACCATGCCGCAGGCGCCGATGACGGACCCGATCGACAGGTCGAATTCGCCGCCGATCATGAGCAGGGCGACGGGCACGGCGATGATGCCGAGTTGCGCGGCAACCTCGAGGTAGCTGGCGAAGCCCTTGGCGGAGAGGAAGGCCGTGGACGAGACGCCATACAGGGCGAAGGCGAGCCAGATGGCGACGGCGCCCGCGATGGCGCCAGCTTCGGGCTGGGAGAAGAAACGGCGCAGGGGATTGATGCGGGCGACTCGTTCGTCGGCCTGCGCCGGATCGGCGGCGACGGCCTGCGGTGCAGCGCTCATGGCAGGTCCAGTTCCGGGAGCCGGTCAATCGCCGCAGGGAGAGTGCTCCGTGGCGCGGCGATGCGCCGGGCAGCGAATATGAAAACCGGGCGCCGGTCGGCGGGGAATTCCCCGGCCGACACGGCGCCCGGCACGCTCAGGCGAGACTAGCGGGTGCCAGCCTCGGCAAGGGCGATGACCCGCTCGGCGTTATCGGCAGTCACGAAGCCGGGGCCGGTCATCAGGACCTCATTCGCGATCGTGTTCAGGTTGGTGTTGAAGAGGGTGAGGAGCACGACCGGCAGGTAGCCCTGGATGTACTGCTGCTGGTCGATGGCGAAGAGCACCTTGCCATCCTTGATCGCGGTCAGGACCTCGGGCGAGAGGTCGAAGGTCGCGAGCTTGATGCTCTCGAGCTTGCCGGCGGCCTCGAGGGCGGCCAGCGCCGGGGCGGAGCCGGTCGGGCCGAGGGTCAGGATGCCGTTGACATCCGGAGCGGCGGCGATGGCGGCGTCCACGGCGGCCTGCGCGCCGGTCGGGTCAGCGAGATCGACGGCCAGCACTTCGACGGCGCCGCCAGCCTTGGTCATGGCGTCGGTGAAGCCCTGGCAGCGAGCGTCGAGACCCGCGTTGCCGACTTCCTGGTTCACGCAGAGGGCGTTGGTGACGCCCGCGGCAGCCATGCGCTCGCCGCCGCCGTACCCGGCCTCGTACTCGGTCTGGCCGACGTGGGTCAGCGCGCCGAGTTCCTTGGCGACGTCGGAACCCGAGTTCATGGTGAAGACCGGGATCCCGGCCTCGACCGCAGCCTTGATGGAGGGGCCAAGCGCCTCGGCGTCAGGGACGGAGACGATGAGCCCCTGGGGCTTGGTGGCGACGGCGGCGTCGATCAACTGCGACATGGCGACCATGTCGAAGGTGGTCGGGGCCTGGTAGTCCACCTGGACGCCCATGTCCTCGCCAGCCTGGGCGACGCCCTTCTGCACGACCGACCAGAACGGGTCGGACGCCTGGCCGTGGCTCACGACCACGATCTTGATGTCGCCGCGGGCGGGCGCATCCTGGGCCAGCGCCGGGGTGATGCCGCCGAAACCGACGGTCGCGAGCAACGCCGCTCCGAGCAATCCGGCACGCCGGGAAAACCGAGACATCGGGACCTCCTGTCCTCATCCTGGCCGGGATCGACCTCGACCCGGCCCGCCGATCGACCCATCCGGAGTGACGCCAGCCTTGCGCGTCCGGCGCGTCGGCATTGCGTGAACGCTTCCCGCCCGCGCGTCACTGCGCCGGCTGGCATGCCCGGTAGGTGCGCCGGGATGATACTCCACAATGGGACAAATTGCGTATGGCCCATGGTTCACGGTCTCGCTGGATGGGCAGGATCGCGGCGTCCGGCGTCCGGTGTCAGGTCCGGATTTCCCCCCTGGCACTTTCCACGGATGCCGCCTCCGCGTATTGTGCCGTGGGCGCACGGTAGCGCCGCAACCCGTTCTCGCCGCACTACGGAGGAACCGCGCCCCATGCCTGCGTCCCGTCCTGTCAACGTGCTCTACATCGGGGATTCCGAGACCGTCATCAATCGCTATGCGGTCGGCGCGGATGTCTTCGAGCAGGCGTATTTCAACGACAACGGCCAGTATCTTCGGAATGCCCTCGCCGGGCGGGAGGACGTGACGGTCCGCCACATCATCCCGGCGAATGTGCCCGCCGAGTTTCCGGCAACGGATGAGGACCTTGCCGCCTACGACGTGGTGATCTTCAGCGACGTCGGTTCCAACACGATGCTCTTCTATCCTGGCCTGACGCCGCCGTACACCTACCCGCTGGGGCGCGACCGCCTGAAGATGGTGGCCGATTTCACCCGCAACGGGGGCGGGTTCATCATGGTGGGCGGCTATCTTTCATTCGCCGGGGTCAACGGGATCGCGCGTTACCACGCATCTCCGATCGAGGCGATTCTTCCGGTCTCCATCCTGCCCCATGACGACCGGGTGGAAGTGGTGGAAGGCTTCCGGTTCGCCATCGATGACCCGGAGCACCCCATCGTCGCCGGGTTCGACTGGGACAACGCACGATTCACCATGTGTGGGTACAACCGGGTGACGCTCAAGCCGGAGGGCCACCTGATCGCTTCGGCGGGGAGCGATCCGATCATCGCGGCCGGGCAGCATGGATCGGGGCGGACCGCCGTGTTCGCGACCGACTTCGCGCCGCACTGGGGCGGGGATTTCATCCGCTGGGACGGATACGCCGATTTCTGGGCGGGCCTGCTGTGCTGGCTGGCGGGAGCGAAGTGATGCGAACGCGGGATTTGCGACTCTTTCTCGGTGGACTCGTAGGCGGGGTGGCCCTTGGATTCCTCGCGCTGCAGGCGATGTCGCGGCTGGCGACCGGGAGCGCGGGGGTGGCCGGGATCGCCGCGCTGGTGATTTTCGGCGTCTGCTGGCTGGCTGCGCCGCTGATCGGCTGGGTGAAAGGGATGCCCGCCTTCGCGGCAGGGTGGTCCGCCTCCGGCGTGGTGCTGGCGATCGGGGTGATGGTGATGACGTTGGGGTCCTCGGCCCCCTAATCCCGTCGCCGATCCGCGCCACCGGCCGGTTGGCGCGGCAGGAGATGCGCCATACTCGGCTCGCGTCGCCAGTTGGCGGACGCGCCGCGCGCAAGGCGCTGGAGGATCCCATGTCCCAGTCACAGGACGAGCAGTCATCGGAAAAGAAGGACGTGAAGGAAGCCGGTCTGCCGCAGCAGAAACTCCCCAAGCCGGCCAAGCCGCGCAAGCAGGAGAAGCGCCAGAAGGGCCGCAAGGGCTAGGGTGCGGTCCGGGATTTTACGGGGCTTCTGGGCACTACCTCCCTCTTCAAAGCGGAAAGTGCGTCAGTTTACAGGGATGCCCTACTCATCATTGTTACCTTTGGCTGGCAAGCCTCATTGCCAATGGCTACGTCACAGCAAGTGGGCGTGCAGCCAGCCCTGCATTCGTGCTGGCAGCAGTGGCAGAGGACAAGGTGCTGCACACCTTTGGGCGCGGCACAGTGGCTTACGCTGCTGCCGAGGTCCTGGAGGTCCTGCGTGGGTTTTGGGGCGGCGGGGGCGGGGTCGCCAGTGGTGGCAGCGGCAGTGGTGGTGGCGGCAGTGGTGGTGGCAGCAGCAGCAGCAGCAGCAGCAGCAGCAG
>CAIPGK010000767.1 GCA_903864575.1 uncultured Chloroflexota bacterium | reverse complement strand
TTCCGCGCCCAGAGCGCCCTCTCCGCGTACCTGCGCGATCTCGATGGCCGGGAACGGTCCGTGCTGGACGATTCGTCGCTGCAGGGCTTTTTCGCGCCGCTTCATCGGCTATACGATCGCGCGACCGCGGACCTGCATGTGCGCCATGCCGATGCTGGCCGGGCCGCAGGCACGCACGACGGCGATGAGCGGAAAACCTTTGACGCGGTGAGCCTCGTGACGCCCCCCGCGGAATACATGGCGAAGTCCGATCAAAAACTCATTCAGGCGTTGGAGCGAAAGATCAACCCGGCCCTGCTGGTCCAGGTGACGCTGATGACCATCGGCATCACGTGGTTGATCGCGGGGACTCTCGCGAACGATATCGCCCGGTTTTTCGCAAACGATGCGGTCGTGCCTGAGTTTCCGTCGCCCCGGACTGCTGAATCCCTTGGGACGTGGCTGCAAGGAGTCGTGGACTGGGCGCACGGGAAGGCCGGGGCGTTTATCCGGGGACTCGTGGGCCTTTGGAATGCGCCGTCAGGGCAGGAAGTCTGGCTGTGGGTTGGAATCGTCACCGTCGTGTCGCTGGTCGCTACTGCGGTATTCCTTGCGTTGCGGCAACGGGTGGCGCTCGAGCGCGCGTGGAATGTGATTTACCGCCGCGCGGGGGAGTGGCGCAACGAAACAATGCGCGCCCTCCCAGCCGACATCAAGCACTCGGAGGTGCTTCTGACCGAGGCGAACATCGCGGCAGCGCTGGAAGAGATCGTGCGGCGGCGGGAATTGCTGCGAGCGTTCGAGGCTGAAGGACGGATTGCGATCAGCGACGCGCCACGGCCCGATGATGCCGTCACCGGCCATATCCGGCCCGCTCGTGCCACGCCGCCCCCGATATCACCGCTGGTTGTTTCGCGCATTGTGGCGGTGTTCAAACGACGCTGCGGTGATCTGCCAACAACCAACTGGGAGCCGAAGCGGCTCCTGGACCAACTTTTCACGGATGCCGCCGAGCAGGCCGGCGATCCGACCATCGGGCTTCGCGACGAGATTCCGCTGTTTCGAAAGCGGGTATTGACTTCAATGCCGCCGGATGGCGCGGTGAGAGTGCAACAACTCGGCTCCACCCACCGCGCGGAGTTCGCGCCGCTCCGGGTCGCCCGCTTTCTTGGCGTTCCCTCGGGCGTGAAGCATGAGTTCGTGCGCGATCCGGAGCGGGTGACGGTTGTCGAAATACCGCTCGATGACCGGTTCTACACGCTGGTCGTCCAAACCGGCATGAGCGCGCGCCGCGTGCTGTCCCTTCCGCCTGACGATCTCGATCGGTCGGACATCGAGACCAGCACGGATCCGGGAACGGACGCCGATGGAAGCGAGACGTCAGCGCCTCCGGATGACGGGAGCGAGTCCGCAGGACCGTCGGATGCAATTGCCGCTTCGGCTGCGGGATAGGAGGGGCCGAGGCTATGCGTTGGTTCGCTGCGTTCTGGTCGACCGTGGTCCTTTGCTTTGTCGGTATGGGGTTGTCCTGGCTTGGAGGGCAGGATTTTCCGCTTGTCAGCTCCGCGCTGCGCCCATTCGACTTTGCGAGCAGGACGCTGTTCATCGTCCCGGCGGTGCTCGCCGCCTACGGGCTCGTTCGGCTGATTCTCCAGCACATCGTGGCCTATACCGAATCGGCGATCGACGCCTCACCCCGGGAGAGTCGGAGTGAATGGAGCAGACGGCGAGCCTCGTTGGGCCTTGTGGTCTATCGCTGGTTCGGTAACCCCACCGGCAAATGGCTGACTCCGTTTGCCCTCGTGCTGGGAGTTGTGTCGATCCTCGCGGTGCTGGTCGCGGGCCCCGAGATCTTCAAAGCGGAC
>CAIPGK010000766.1 GCA_903864575.1 uncultured Chloroflexota bacterium | reverse complement strand
TGGGTGGGCGACGGCAACAATGTCTGCCATTCGCTGACCCTGTCGGCGGCCACGATGGGGCTCGATGTGTCCATCGCCTGCCCGGATGGCTATCGTCCCGACCCGGCGGTCATCGCCGCCGCTGAAGCGCGCGCAGCCCGCTCGGGCGGCAGCGTGACCCTGACCGACGACCCCTTCGCCGCCGCGGAGGGCGCCAACGCGATCTACACCGACGTTCACGAAAGCATGGGCGAGCCGGACAGCGCGGCAAAGCGCTCCGCGCTGCGCCCGTTCAAGGTGACGACCGGGATCATGGCGCGGGCCGAACCCGACGCCGTCTTCATGCATTGCCTGCCGATGCGGCGGGGCGAGGAGGTCGAGGAAGCCGTCGCCGACGGCCCGCTGTCGATCATCTTCGACCAGGCCGAACACCGGCTGCACATGCACAAGGCCTTGCTGCTCCTGACGCTGGGATAGCCCGGCGCGGCAGAACCGGAACCGATGGCGCGGAAATCGGACCCGTGCCGCGACGAACGAGACGGAGGACGAAACGATGACTGGTGAGTGCCCGGAGTGCGCGGCGGAGATCGAGTTGAGCGGCGTCGAGCAGGGCGAGATCGTCCCCTGCCCCGAGTGCGGCGTCGAACTGGAAGTCCTCGGCACTGACCCGCTGATCCTCGGCCTTGCGCCCGAGGAGGGCGAGGACTGGGGCGAGTAGATCAGCCATCGCGCCGTTGCTCCGGCAGCGCGCCGGAGTGACCGCGAGCGGGAACCAGAGGAGCGGGATGATGGGAACGATTGGCGTGCTGTGCGCGCGGATCCGGGTCGAGGAGAAGCAGATTGCGGCGGCGCTGGCCGAGGCCGGCGCGTCGATGCAGCCAATCCAGCCCGCCGCTCTGCCCATGCCGCCAGCGCAGCCCGTCCCGCTCCCGCCAGCCCCGGGTTTGACCGGCGGGCTGGCGGGCGAAATGATCGTCGACCGCTTGCAGAATCGGGCGGTTGCCTCGGCAATGACCCGCCTGTTGCGACTCCACGGCGCAACCGTGCTTGGCGCGGGACTGGCCGCCGCAAACGACCGACTCGCCGTCGCGACCGCCCTCGCAAACGCAGGACTGCCGCGCCCAGCCTGCTGGCTTGCGCCGAACGACGAGGCCGCCCTTGCCGCGGTAGAGGTGGCTGGCTACCCTGCCACGCTCCTCCCCCTCGCCTACGACAGCCGCCCGATCGTCCTGCTCGATCGGGACACCGCGGAAGCCGTCACCGAGCACCGCATGGTGCTCGGCGCGGGCGTCGAGCGGGTCTCGCTGATTCAGCAAGGCGCCAATCTCGCCGCCACGACCGTGATCGTCATCGACGGCCGCGCAGTGGCCGCGCATGGCCTGGATGGGGCGACGCTCTCGCCCTCAGCCATCCGCGTCGCCGAGGCCGCCGCCGATGCCATCGATGCCGACATCTGTGGCGTCCAGATCGTCGAATCCGGCAACGGCCCGCTTGTGTGGGACATCGACCCCGTTCCGGATTTCCGGCATGCCGCCCCGCTCGGGGACCGGGACGCCGCCACAGCCATTGCCGCACTCGCGATGACCCGCGTCTCGGCAAGCCATTCCTCAGGCCGCGCAAACGCGTTGCGGTCCTCGTTCGCCCGCGACATGGAGGAGATCCGCGGTGACGTCATCCTCACAGCTTGACGCCCCGGTCGCCCCGGCCAGCGCCGAGGACATCGACCTGATCCGGCGCATCGTCGAGATCGAGAGTCTCTCCGACAACGAGGGCGCCGCCGTCGCCGAACTGGTCCGCGAGATGGACCGGCGCGGCTTCGCCGCCGAAATCGATGCCGCCGGAAATGCCGTCGGCCGGATTGGCGCAGGCGAGCGCCATGTCGTGCTGCTGGGCCACATCGACACCGTGCCTGGACGCATTCCCGTCCGGATCGAGAACGGCGTTCTCTGGGGGCGCGGTGCGGTGGATGCCAAGGGTCCTCTCTGCACCTTCGTCGCGGCCGCCGCGATGGCAGCGCCCAGGCTGAACTGCCGGGTGACCGTGGTCGGCGCGGTTGGGGAGGAGCGTATCGGCTCTCCCGGCGCCCGCGAGGTCGCGAAATGGGATACGCCGGACTTCTGCGTGATCGGCGAGCCGAGCGCCTGGGATGCCGTCTGCCTCGGCTATCGCGGCACGCTCTCGATGATCTACGATCTCGAGCAACCCTCGCGCCACACCGCCGGACCGGGCGAGCCAGCATCCGAACAGGCCGTCGGCTTCTGGAACGCGCTCGTCGCGCATTGCAACGAGTTGAACGCCACCACCGAGAACCGCACCATGTTCACCACGCTGACCCCCACGCTGCGGGTCATGCGCGGCGGCATCAACGGGCTCGTGGACAGCGCGATGATGTCGATCGGGCTGCGAATGCCGCCGGGTATCGACGTCGAGGCGCTGCTCCAAAGGATTCACGACCTCGCCGGCCCCGCGAGGATCACCCTCGACGGCGTTCAGGAAGGGTACCGCTCCGCCCGCACGAGCCCGATCGTGCCGCCATTCCTGCGCGCGATCCGGGCCGAGGGCGGCAATCCACGCTTCACGGTGAAACTCGGAACCTCCGACATGACCATCGTTGGCCCGGTCTGGAACTGCCCGATCCTCGCCTATGGCCCCGGCGACGCCGCGCTCGACCATACCCCCGAGGAGCGCCTCGTTCTCGACGACTACGCCCGCGCCATTCGCGTGCTGGCCGGCGCGCTGGAGGCAATGTGACCGTGAGCACGGCCACTGACACGCCGCATCTCGGCGTTCTGGTCTCCTATCTGCGGACCGAGGAGAAGTTGATTCTTGCCAACGCGCGCAACCGCGGCATCCCCGTCTCCCCGCTCTTCGACCGCGACCTGGTGCTGGACATCTCCCGGCACAGCGCGAGCGCGAATGGCATCGATGTCGACGTGCTGCTCGACCGCTGCGTGGCGCACGCCCGCGCCGGGTACACCATCCGCGCCTTCGAGCGCTGGGGCATCCCGACGCTGAACACCGCCGAATCCGTCTTCATTTGCGACGACAAGGCAGAGAACAGCATGGCCCTCGAGGCCTCCGGCGTGCCTACTCCGCGGACAATCATCGCCTACACCCCGGAATCGGCCCTCAAGGCCTTCGACATCGTCGGGTACCCCGCGGTGATGAAGCCCGTCGGCGGATCGTGGGGCCGGCTCCTGGCCAAGATCAACGGCCCGGAGCAGGCGAAGGCGATCATCTCCCAGAAACTCGAGCTTGGCTCCGTCCAGCATGGTGTCTTCTACATCCAGGAATTCGTCAACAAGCCGGATCGCGACATCCGCGCCTACGTCGTGGGCGACAGGGTGCTCGCCGCCTCCTATCGAATGTCGGCCCACTGGGTGACCAATGCGGCCCGTGGCGCGACATCCATGCCCTGCCCGATCACCCCGGAAATCGAGGACCTCGCGCTCCGCGCGTGCAATGCGGTGAAGGCGCGCCTCGCCGGCGTCGATCTGATCGAAACGCAGGATGGCCTGAAGATCGTCGAGGTCAACAGCGGCGGCGAGTTCAAGGGCCTGATGGAGACGACCGATATCGACATCGCCGCCGAGATCGTCACGGAGGCGCTCGCAACCGCGAAACGCGCCAAAGACAAGACCTGCGCCCCGGCGGTGTCGGCCACGCGCTGACCGGGGCTGCCGCCCACCCGGGCTCGCGTCGCTCCCGGGTTTCCCTGGCCGCGCCGGAACGGTTCCGGCGTGTCGAACCGCGCGGCGCGCATCGAGCGCCGCAGAGGATGACTGCACGATGGAATCAGGCAACGGCATCAGGGTCGGGTTGTTGATGTCCCGCGTCCGCGTGGAGGAGAAGCTGCTTCTTCATGAACTGGAGGCGCGCGGCGCAGAAGTGGTCCGCTTCGACGACCGGGACTTCAAACTCGACCTCTCCGGCCCCAGCCCGGACATGGCCGCCTGCGATGTCTTTCTCGAACGCTGCATCAACCACCTGCGCGCCCTCTATACCCTGAAGCTCCTCAATGACTGGGGCCTTCCCACCGTCAACAGCTATGAAGTCGCGAACACCTGCGGAGACAAGTTGCTCACGTCGGCGGCGCTTGAGAAGAACGGCGTCCCAACCCCGCGGACGATTCTCGCCTTCACCCCGGAATCCGCCATCGAAGCCTGCGAGGAACTGGGCTACCCGGTCGTCATCAAGCCGCCCGTCGGCTCGTGGGGGCGGCTGCTCGCCCGGATCAATGACCGCGACGCCGCCGAGGCGATCCTCGAGCACAAGGTCACCCTCGGCTCCTTCCACCATGGCGCGTTCTACATCCAGCAGTACGTCCAGAAGCCGGGCCGGGACATTCGTTCCTTCGTGGTCGGCGGCACGACCATCTGCGCCATCTATCGCGCCAGCGAACACTGGATCACCAACACGGCTCGTGGCGGACAGGCATCCAACTGCCCGATCACCCCGGAAATCGACCGTCTCAGCCGAGCGGCGGCCGCGTCGGTCGGAGGCGGCGTGGTGGCGATCGACCTCATGGAGAGCGCCGAGGGGATGCAGGTCATCGAGGTCAATTACACGATGGAGTTCCGCAACTCCATCGACACCACCGGAGTCGACATCCCCGGCAAGATCGTCGACTACGTGCTGCAGGTCGGGCGCGCCAACAAGGAGCGCAAACTGGCCCTCGCGGGGAACTAGCCAACCATGGGTCGCACGCTCGATTACAACTCCCTCGCCACCGACTACTCGCGACACCGGAAGATTCACCCCGGCGTCTTCGCCGCGCTCATGGCGGGCGGTCAGCTCGGCGCGCGCTCGCGAGTGCTGGAGGTCGGCTGCGGCAGCGGGAACTATGCGAGCGCCATCCGCGCCGCCACTGGTGCGACGGTCTACGGCATCGATCCCTCGCGGGAGATGCTGGCCAAGGCACTGGGGCAGGACGCTGAATTGATCCTCGCGGAGGGGTCTGCCGAACGGCTGGATTTCCCGGACGGTCAGTTCGATCTCGTCTACTCCGTCGATGTCATCCATCACGTCAAGGACCGCCCCGCCTATTTCGCCGAGACCCTCCGGACGCTCGCGCCGGATGGCCGGCTGTGCACGGTGACCGACTCCCACCATGACATCTCCCGGCGCATCCCGCTGACCAGCCACTTCCCGGAGACCATGCCGGTCGAACTGGCGCGTTATCCCTCCATCGGCACGCTCGCGCAGGAGATGATGGCCGCAGGGTTCGGCGGCATCTTCGAGGAGCATGCCGAGCGGCCATACGACCTCACCGACATCTCGGGCTACCGCAACAAGGCCTACTCGTCGCTTCACCTGATTGACGATGAAGCCTTCCAGCAGGGCATCGCCCGTCTCGAGGCAGAGCTGGCTCAGGGCCCGATTGCGGCTCTCTCGCTATACACGCTGCTGTGGGGCGCTCCCCGCGGCTGATTCCGGCATCGTCCGGCAAGGAGCAGGAACACGTTATGGTCGACGTTTCGGTCATCGGAGGCAGCGGATACGCGGGCGGCGAAGCCGTTCGGCTGCTGCTTGCCCACCCCAACGCCAACCTCAGGCAGGTCACGTCCGAGCGAAACGCGGGGAAGTTCATCCGCGGCATCCACCCCAACCTCCGGAAAGTCACCGATCTCAAGTTCAGCAGCGTCGACTCGCTGGACCCGGTGGACGTCCTCTTCGTCGCCCTGCCACACGGCGTGGCAATGGGAAAAATGCCGGAGCTCCGCAAGAAGGCCGGGATCATCATCGATCTCTCGGCTGACTTCCGGCTCAACGACGCCGCCGATTACCCGCGGTGGTACGGCCACGACCACGAGCACCCGGAGATGCTGCGGGAGTTCGTCTATGGCATCCCCGAGTTGCACCGCGAGGAAATCCGCGCCAGCAACCTGATCTCCAGCGCGGGTTGCATGGCGACCACGACCATCCTCGGGCTCTACCCGCTCTACCAGGCGGGCGTGGTCGACCTGACCCGTCCCGTTGTCGCGGAGTGCAAGACGGGCTCCTCCGGCTCCGGCGGCGCGCCCGGCCTTGGCTCCCACCACCCCGAGCGATCCGGCGCGATGCGCTCCTTCAAACCAACCGGGCACCGGCACTCCGCCGAGATCATCCAGGAACTGACGGTCGACGGCGCTGCCCCGGACGTCGCCTTCTCGGCCACCGCGATCGAGGCCGTGCGTGGCATCCTCGCCACCTCCCACGTCTATCTGAAGGAGCCGCTGGCCGACAAGGACCTGTGGGCGATCTACCGCGCCGCCTACAAGAACGAGCCCTTCATGCGCCTCGTCAAGGAAGCTTCCGGCGTTCACCGCTACCCGGAACCGAAACTCCTGTCCGGGACCAACTGGTGCGACGTCGGCTTCGAACGCGACCCGAACAGCAACCGCGTCGTGGTCATGGCGGCGCTCGACAACCTGATGAAGGGAGCCGCTGGTCAGGCCGTCCAGGCCTTCAACATCCGCTGCGGTTTCGAGGAAACCACCGGCATCGACTTCGCCGGGCTGCATCCGATCTGATGCTGGGAGCCGGGTGTCGGGTATCGGGTAACGGGAGATTCCCCGGACACCCGATGCCCGGCGCCTGATACCAACGGAGAACACCATGCTCGTCATCAAGATCGGCGGCGGGGCCGCGATCGGGGCCGGGGGATACGTCAACTTTGCGGAGGATCTCGCCACGCTGGATCAGCCGTTTGTGCTGGTTCACGGTGGGAACGCGGAGTTCAGCGAACTCTCCCGGGCCCTCGGCATGCCGCCCCGGATGATCACCAGCCAGTCCGGCCGAGTCAGCCGTTACACCGACGCGCCGACAATGGACGCCATGCTCATGGCCTACTGCGGCAAGGTCAACACACGCCTCGTCGCCGCCCTGCGCGCGCGGGGCGTCAACGCCGTCGGCCTGAGCGCCATTGACGGCGGCATCGGCGTCGGTCGGCGCAAGCCCACTCTCCGCGGCACCGAGGACGACAAACCGAAGGTTCTGCGAGACGACCATGCGGGCACGCTGGAAACGGTCGATCCCGCCCTCATTCGCCTGCTGCTGGCAAACGGCTACCAGCCGGTCGTCACGCCGCCCGCCCTCGGCGAGGAAGGGATTCCGATCAACGTCGACGGCGACAAACTCGCCCTCGAACTGGCAACCGTGCTCGGTGCGGACGGCCTGCTCTTCTTCTCGGACACCCCCGGCCTGCTGGCTGACCGCCACGACGAGGCGAGTCTGATCCGCGAGATCGACGCCAGTGACCCGGAAGCCGCGCTCGCCGCAGCCGCGGGACGCATGGTCGTCAAGGTGGAGGCCGCGGTCGGCGCAATCTCCCGCGGCGTGAAGCAGGTCATCTTCTCGGATGGGCGAGCCGACAATCCCGTCACCCGGGCCCTCGCTGGCGAAGGAACCGTCATCCGGGCGCGGTAAGCGCCTTCCAAGGGAGCACCATCATGTCCGCAACCCTCCACGATCTCGCCTGGATGCAGGCGGCGGAAAACGAGCACCAGGCCACCCTGTACGCGAAGCGGGACATCGCGCTCGTCCGCGGGGAGGGCGCCTACCTGTTCGACTCGGACGGAAAGCGATACCTCGACGCCATGAGCAACTACGGCGTCGCGTCGCTCGGCCACGCCGACCCGGGCTTCGCTGCCGCCCTGACCAATCAACTCGGACTCCTCACCACCTGCCACCAGAGTTTCTACAACGATGCCCGCGCCGAGTTCCTCGACGCGATCATCGGCATCGCCCCGGCAGGCATCACCCGCGCATTCCTCTCCAACAGCGGCGCGGAGGCCATCGAGGCCGCCATCAAGTTCGCCATCGCCACCACCGGCCGGCGGAAGTTCGTCGCCCTGAAACGGGCGTACCATGGCCGGACCCTTGGCGCGCTCGCCGTCACCCATGATCCAAAATACCGCGGTCCCTTCGAGCCGCTCTTCCCCGAGGTGACCCACATCGGCGCGAACGACCTCGATGCTCTCGACGCCGCCATCGGTGACGACACCACCGCCGTCATCCTCGAACCAATCCAGGGAGAGGCGGGCATCTTCCCCCTGCAGGACGACTTCCTTCAGGCAGTCCGCCGGCTCACCACCGAACGCGGGGCCATTTTCATCGCCGACGAGATCCAGTCCGCCTTCCGGACTGGCGCACCCTGGGCGATCAGCCACGCAGGCGTGAGCCCGGACATCATCGTCACCGCCAAAGCGGTCGCCAACGGCTTTCCGATCGGCGTCACCCTGTCGACTGAAGCCATCGGCGCCGGCCTCCCTGGCGGCGCGCACGGCAGCACCTTCGGCGGCAATCCCCTCGCCTGCGCCGCCGGAACCTACACCCTCAAGGCGCTGGACAGCCGCTATGCCAGCAACGCGGAACTTGGCGCGGAGATCGTCGAGCGCATCCTCGCGCTCAACAGCCCGAAGATTCGCGCCGTCCGCGGCCGCGGGCTGATGATGGGCGTGGAACTCAAGGAACGGGTCACTCCCACCTTGCGCGCGCTCCAGGACCGGGGCATTCTCGTGCTGCCCGCCGGCGCGCTTGTCTTCCGCCTCCTGCCGCCGCTCATCTGGGAGCGCGAGCAAGCGGATGAATTGATCGACGGTCTCGCCGCCGTTCTTGCCTGATTCGAAACCGCGGAGCGCAAATGGGGGGACCAGCGGCCACTGGTCCCCCTTCTTTTCGTTCGTGTCTGGTCTGGACGTCTGCGAATCAGCCGCCCGCCGCCTGCCCGGCGCCGGTGCCGGCTATGGTCTGGTGATGCGGGTGGAGCGCCTCGTCGACCTGCTCGCGGGTAAGACCGCTCTCCTCGTAGGCGATGTCGCGCACGGTGCGGCCCGTCGCGTAGCTCTTCTTCGCGATCTTCGCGGCATTCTCGTACCCGATATGCGGGTTGAGCGCGGTGGCCATGCTGATGGACCGTTCGATGTAGCCCTCGGCCCGCTCGATGTTCGGCTCGACTCCTGCCAGGCACTTGTCCACGAAGAGCCGGGACACATTGCTGAGAAGCTTCAGGCTCTCCAGCAGGTTCCTCGCCATCATCGGCAGCATCACGTTCAGGTTCAACTGCCCCCATTGGCCGCCGATCGTGATGGCCGCCGAGTTGCCCGTAACCTGAGCGCCCACCTGGATGACCGCTTCGCAGATGACCGGGTTGACTTTGCCCGGCATGATGCTGCTCCCCGGCTGGATCGCGGGGAGAATCAATTCGCCCAGCCCCGCCTGCGGCCCGGACCCGAGCAACCGGATATCGTTCGCAATCTTCATCATCGTCGCCGCGACGGTGGTCAACGCGCCCGCGGTGAAGACGTAGGCGTCCTGCGCGGCTTGCGCCTCGAAGTGGTTTTCCGCCTCGCGGAACCCGGTTCCGGCGAGGTCCGTCAACTCACGCGCCACGCGGGTGCCGAACTCGGCGTGGGTGTTGAGCCCGGTGCCGACCGCCGTCCCGCCGATCGCCAGTTCGCGCAGCCCCGGCAACGTCGCCTCGACCCTCGCGATGGAAAGCTCGATCTGCCGGGCGTACCCGGAGAACTCCTGTCCCAGACGGATCGGCACCGCATCCATCAGGTGCGTCCGGCCGATCTTGACGATGCGATCGAATTCCATCGCCTTCCCATCCAGACAGGCGTGGAGATGGCGCAGCGCGGGAATCAGATCCTGTTCGATCCCGAGCACCGCCGCAACATGCAGCACGGTCGGGATGACGTCGTTGGAGGACTGTCCCAGGTTCACGTGATCGTTGGGGTGAACCTTGCTCCCCAGCGCGCGGGTGGCGAGCGTTCCGATCACCTCGTTTGCGTTCATGTTGGTGGAGGTGCCGGAGCCGGTCTGGAACACGTCGATGGGAAACTCGCGGTCATACTCGCCCGCGGCTACCGCCTGCGCGGCCTTCTCGATTGCCCCGGCGATCTCCGGCGACAACAGGCCCAGATCTCGGTTGACCCGCGCCGCAGCCAGTTTCACCAGCCCCAGCGCGTGAATGAAATTGGCAGGCAGCGGATCGCCGGAAATCGGAAAGTTCTCGACTGCCCGCTGGGTGGTAGCAGCGTACAACGCGTCCGCGGGGAGCACCATCTCTCCCATGGTGTCGCGTTCGATGCGGGTCGCGCCCATGCCGGCGCCCTCGGTCATCATGGTCATTCCTCGCCTATGCACTCACGCTCATGTACGTGACCACCCCGGTTTCCCGTTGTGAAACGCGCTCGGTCTCAGGAGATCGGGTCGCCATTCAGCGGCGCCATCGCCTCGGCGATCATGCGGCGCACCGTCGGAATCGCCTCGTCGAGTGGCACGAAAATCGCCTCCGGGGAGGTTCGCGCCTTGATCTCCGCCTGCCCGTTCGCCAGCGTCCGCGCGCTGACGGAAAGACGCACCGGGCAGCCGATCAAGTCGGCATCATTGAACTTCACGCCAGCCCGCTCGGCGCGGTCGTCGTAGAGCACCTCGATCCCGGCGGCAAGCATTTCGTCGTAGAGCCGGTCACAGGCCTGGGCCGGAGCCGGGTCGCTCTCGGTGAAGATGGAGACCAGGGAGACATGGTACGGCGCGACCGAAGCCGGCCAGATGATGCCCTTGTCGTCGTGGTGCTGCTCCACGATGGTCGCGGTGACACGGCCGGAACCGATGCCATAGGAGCCCATGAGAATCGGCTTGCTCTGGCCGTCGGCATCGAGGTAGGTCGCACCGAACATCGCGCTGTAGCGGGAGCCGAGCTTGAAGATGTTGCCGACCTCGATCGCTCGCTCGGCGGTCAGCGCGGCCCCGCAGTGCGGGCATGGCATTTCGGCAACAGCCGAGGCGATGTCAGCCACGACGTCGGCCTGCCAGTCGCGCCCGAGGTTTGTATCAACGTAGTGGTACCCGACCTTGTTCGCGCCGGCGACGAGGTTCGGGGTATCGCGCACCGACTCATCGGCAACGACCACGCAATTCCTGACGCCCACCGGCGAGCCATAGCCCGGCTCCGCGCCAATGGCCTTGATCTGCTCGGCGGTTGCCGGCGTGAGGGTCCGCTCCCCGGTCGCTTTGCGGAGCTTCGTCTCATTCACGTCCATGTCGCCGCGAATAACCGCGAAGATGAAAGCGCCGGACTCCCCGATGAAAAAGACCGCCTTGGCCGTCTTCGCCACCGGAATCTCGAGGTACTCGGCAAGCTTCTGGATGGTGGTCGTGTTCGGCGTCTCGACTTCGGCCATCGGGCGCGGAGCCTCCGTCCCGGCCGCCTCCCGCCTGAACAACGCGACTTCCTGGTTGGCCGCGTAGTCCCCGTTTGGACAGATGAGCACGATGTCCTCGCCATAATCGGAGAGCGCCATGAACTCGTGCGAGGCCGACCCGCCCATCATGCCGGTGTCCGCGCCGACGACGACGAACCCGAGCCCGCAGCGCCGGAAGATGCGCTCGTAGGCGCGCCAGTGGTTACGGTACTGGACATCCAACCCGGCCTCATCGAGATCCAGGCTGTAGCTGTCCTTCATCGTAAACTCGCGGACACGGATCAGCCCGCCGCGCGCGCGGGGCTCGTCCCGCCACTTGGTCTGGATGTGATAGACCAGTTGCGGCAACTGCCGGTAGGAGTTGATCTCCTGCCGGGCCAGATCGGCGACGACTTCCTCGTGGGTCATCGCCAACACCATGTCCCGGTCACCGCGGTCCTTGAAGCGGGTCATCTCCGAACCCACCGCATCGTAGCGTCCGGATTCGCGCCAGACATCCGCCGGGTGGACGACAGGCATCATCATTTCCTGCCCGCCGATAGCGTTGATCTCCTCGCGAATGATCTGCTCGACCTTCGTCACGGTCCGGAAGCCGAGTGGCAGCAGGCTGTAGATGCCGGCTCCCAGCGGGCGGACCATCCCGGACCGCAGCATCAGCCGGTGGCTCGGCAACTCGACATCGCCCGGCGCCTCACGCAGCGTGCGGCCGAACAGGTGTGCCATGCGCATGATCGGGTCAACCCTCTCCCATCGTCCTCATCGTCCAATGGGCAGGATACCCCAGAACTCCCCCCGGACACGCGCCGCGAAGGCCGCGAAACGCGGGAAAACCCGGCTACACCTCCTTCGCGATGACCGGTCCCACCCCGGCCTCATGCTCCTCCCAGCGGGCGAGCGCGAAGAGCAGCGAGGACAGCCTGTTCAGGTATCGCAGCGCTTCCGGGTTCCGGACGTGGCCCGCCTCGGCGCAGGTCACGAGACGGCGTTCGGCGCGGCGGCTCATCACCCGCGCCCAGTCGAGCGCGGCCCCCGCGGTGGTCTCCCCCGGCAAAATGAACTCGCGCGGCATCGGCACGACGTTGGTGATGGCGTCCGTCTCCGTTTCGAGCCACGCGACCCGGTCACCGCCGATTTCGACCCGCTGCGGGTACTGCTCGGTGGTGAATGCCAGTTCGGCCATCAGTTTGTACAGGTCGCGCTGCACGGCGATCAGATCGTCCTCGGTTCGCGGCGTGGCGGCCGCCGCCCGCGCAAGCCCGATCGCCGAGGAGGTCTCGTCCAGCACGCCAAGCGCCTCGACTCTCGGGTCCGTCTTGCTCACCCGCGCTCCGAGCAAGTCGGTCGATCCGGCGTCGCCGCGTCCCGTGTAGAGTTTCATCATCCCCGCCTCCATCTCCCACTCCCGAGGACGGATGGTACCCCGCATCCACCGTTTCCCCGGTCGCCCTGTGCTACGATCACGACCCCAACGACGGGGACGCGATGAACCTGCAGCGAGGCGGCGATGGTCGAACCGGTGGGCCATGACGAATCGGCGGCGCCGATCCGGGTGGGCATCATCGGCGCCGGCCTCAGCGGCGCAATCCATCTTGCCGCGCTCCGCAGCGCCCCCGGCTTCGAGGCCGTCGCCCTGTGCGCGCGCAGGCCGGAACGGGCAGCGGCCATCGCGCTCGAGACCCGCATCCCCTCCCATACCAGCGACTTCCGCGCGCTCTGCAAGGACCCCGATGTCGATGCAGTGATCGTCGCCGCCCCGCCGCATCTGCATCACCAGATGGCGATTGCGGCATTGGAAGAGGGAAAACACGTCCTCTGCGAAAAACCGATGGCCCGCAATGTCGCCGAGGCCCGGGATATGCAACGGATCGCGGAGCGCGTCGGCGTCGCGGCGATGATCAACTTCCAGCAACGCTTCCTGCCGATCCGCGAGAAGATCAGGCGCCTGCTCGAGGACCGCTACCTCGGAGAGATCCATGCCGTCAGCATGACCGTCCACCGCGCCAGCCTGAACGATCCGAACGACCGTCCGTGGGGCTGGCTCTCCGAGGCCGACAAGGCAGGCGGCATGCTCGGCGCGAGCGGCGCGCACTACCTCGACACCCTCCGCTGGTGGATCGGCGACATTCGGTCCGTCGCCGGGGCGCTTTCGACCCGTGTACCGATGCGCCGCCTTCCCGATGGCTCGGGCATGGGCAAGGTGGACGCGGACGACAACTTTGCGGTGATCCTGCGGTTCGCCAATGGAGCCCTCGGCACCATTCACGTAACCGCAACGGCGGGATTCGATGGCGACGAGGAGATCACCATCTCGGGCGAGCGCGGCATTCTCATGACCCGCGGTGGGGTGCTGCTTGGCGCCAGAACCGGCGATCACGACCTGCACGAGTTTCCTGTCGCCGACGAGCGCGAGCCCGGTCAGGCATACTCGCACTATCTCGTCGCTCCCACTGCCAAACTGCACCGTGTGTGGGAGCGAAGCATTCGCACCGGCGAACCGGGCGAGCCGTCCTTCGCGGACGGTGTGAAGATTCAGGAGGTCATCGACGCGGTCGCCCGTTCCGGCCAACAGGGCCGCTGGATCGACACCAGCGGACAGCGCTGGCAGTTGGGGGCTCACGCCGTCTAGGCCAGGTCGCGACGTTCGCGACACGCCGGGAGGATCCGGCGGACATACCGTTTAGGGGAGCCACGATCAGCATGACCGCAACCATCGCAGCAGGACACACGATTCTCGACCCCGGGCAGGTGCTCGACACCCCGGTGATGGTGGTGGACGAGGGCATCCTCCACCAGAACATCGCCGAAATGCAGGGCTTCGCCAACAGCGTCGGCGTCAATCTTCGGCCGCACATCAAGACCCACAAGTCGCCGCAGATCGCCCGATTGCAGTTGCAGGCAGGCGCCGTCGGCATCACCTGCGCCAAACTTGGCGAGGCCGAGGTAATGGCCCGCGAAGCGGGCGTGCAGGACATCCTGATCGCCTACCCCATCGTCGGGCAGCCAAAGATCGAACGCCTGTTGAGTCTCATGGACCAGGTGCACATGACGGTCGCGGTCGACACGCTCGATGCTGCGACCGCCCTCTCGAATGCCGTGGTTCGCGCCGGGCGCACCCTCGATCTCTACCTCGAGGTCAACACCGGACAGGACCGGGCAGGACAACGGGCGGGCGAAGAGGCACTCGCGCTTGGGAAGGCGATCGCCGCGCTCCCCGGCGTCCGCATCGTCGGCGTCATGACCCACGAGGGACATGCCGGCGCATCCGAACCGGATCTCATCGCGGACAAAGCGAAGGCCGCGGGCCTCGCGCTCGTGGAGACGGCCGATCTGTTGCGCCGGGCGGGCGTCCCGGTGACGACGGTCAGCGTCGGCTCCACGCCATCGAGTCCCTTCACCCCAACTATTCCAGGCGTCACCGAGATGCGCCCCGGCACCTATGTCTTCAACGACAACACGGGGTTCCGGCATGGCCGGATGGGGCCGGATCGCTGCGCCGCCCGCATCGCCGCCACCGTTGTCTCACGTCCTTCTCCTGATCGCGCCATCATCGACGCCGGATCCAAGGCGCTTGCCATGGATCCCAGCCCGAGCCATCCCGGCCACGGATTCATCATTGGTCACCCCGACGCCACCATCGCACGCATCAGCGAGGAGCACGGCGTCGTCCTGCTGCCCACCGAAGATGAGCCGGGCTTTTCGGTCGGCGACCGCGTCGAGGTAATCCCGAACCACATCTGCCCCACGATCAACCTGACCGACGAACTCTTCATCGTCCGCGACGGCAAGGTCATCGACCGGTGGCCGGTCTCCGCCCGCGGCAAGGTTCGCTGACGGCGGGATCAGGGGAGTCCGGAGCGGATACCGCCGGGGAATCGGGGATGCACATCGCGACGCGAAACGCTCTCCAACCCCGGCGACGCGCGGCCTGACTGTCGCCGTGCTATCCGATGTTCGGCGGATTCCCCGCCTTCACCCCTGCCACTACCCGCTTCACACGCTCGGCGCGAACGGACTGCCGGGGAGAGTCCTGGACCCAGTGGAGGAGCGTGATCCGGGTGTTCTCCGGCAACGCGGCCCAACCGGCGGCCGCGGCTGGGTCCTTCGTCAGCGGGCGCAACAGATCGACCGGCAAGGTCAGCGCTTCTGAGGCGGCCACACCTGTCCAGGATCCGTCCCGTCGTGCGGCATCGATGACGCGTTGACCCACCTCGGTCATCCGGCCTGCAACCCGCAGCGCCTCGGCGCGGGTGCGGGATGGTTCCGACCACTGCATCCGGGCTGGACGAGGCGTCATCGCAAGCGCCCATCGAAGCGTGTCCAGCGACGTGGGTCTGGTGTCGATCCAGCCCCAGCACATGGCCTCGTCGGCTGCGTCCGCAAGCGAGATGCCCGCCAGTCCGCTCTTCGGACGCGGCAGGATCACCCAGACCCGCACCTGGGTGGCATGGTGAACCGCGAGCCATGCTCTCCATGACGGGAGATCCTCGGGAAAGATGAACAATCCTCCCTCGGGATGCTCTCCCGAGGACCCCGGTTCCGGCGGCCAGACGGTCATGATTCACGCTCCGCGAACGCAGCCCGCCCCGGTTCCGGGACGGGCCACGCGCTCACTGTTCGGCACCCGGGTTGAATCCGGTCCTCAGGCGCCGAAGGTTCGCGCGCCCATCGGGGCCGGGACGCCGTCATCGCCGGAGTCGACCTCGAACTCCTCTTCGTCGTCGTACTGATCCTCGTACTCGAACTCCTCATCCAGCGCAGGATCGACCGGCAACCCAGAGAACCGGGGCGGCATGCGGTCCGGCAGGGATTCGCGGACGAGCGGGTTGTCGAAGTTGAGTTCGGTGGTGACCAGTTCCTGGCCCTGCCCGTTCACCGTCTGGCGTTTGGTCAGGATGCCCTTCCGCAGGAACTCCATGACCTTTGCCTCGATATGCTCCGACGGAAGGATCGTCCGGTCGAGGAAACGCCATAACGTCCGGCTCATATGGGACTGGGTTGGCACGAAACCGTCGTGCAACTGCTGGACGTAGGCGTCGATCGCCTTGATCACCTGCTTGTCGATGTCGGCGGACTGGGACACCTGCAGGGGGTCCTGCTCGCCAGCCGCGACGACGAGATCGGGACTGATCGACCCAGGCACGCCGCAGATGACTACCCGCTTCCCGAGGCGGTTCCGCAGCGTCGTCACCAACCGGATGAAATCCTTGTCGCCGGTGAAGAGCAGGAAGGTCTCGATATCCGGTCGGGTAAGCGCCGTGTTGATGACGTCGATCACGAAGTTGAGATCGGCGCGGGACTGGATCTTCTCCCGCCCCTGACCGTCGGAGCTCCGCTTGGCCGGGTAATGCTGGGCCTCGAACCCCGCCACGTCCAGACGCGTGCGGACTCCCGGCGGGTGCTGGTCAAAATCGGCATACGCCCGCGCGACGGCCATCAGGCCGTAGGTGAGCGCCTTGTCACGCCACGACAACGGGTCTGGTTCGCGCCCGAATGAATTGATGGTCGAGTACCGGATATTCTCGAAATCCACGAATGCCGCTACTTCACCTCGCGCCGGCACGACCGCCGGCTCACTCCCTGGTCGATTTCCCTGATCTTCGTAAACCACGCGCATTCCTCCGGCAAGCCGGTGCCCCGCTCATGGCGTGCGTCCGTGCGATTTTCTTCACCGTAAACGTGGTGGAGCAACCCCGATGACACAGCCAAAGCGACGCCGTACTTGCCCTCAAACAAACCATTACAAAACGTCCAATGCCCGTCTCCGGCAGCATCCGGAGTGACGAACGCACGGGAGTCTAGCACGCACGGGCCCATCCTCGACGGATTTTGCGGTTGCTTCTGGATCTCCGGCTACCGCTTCTTCGCCTGCGCCCCCAGCAGCGCCGCGCCGACGACGCCCGAGTAGTCGCCAAGTCCGGCCCGCACGATCTCCGTGGCCCGCGCCGGGGTCGGCAATGCTTCCCGCATCGCATGCTCGACCGCCACCGCGAAGAGCAGATCAACGGCCTCGATCACGCCGCCACCGAGTACGATCCGGCCCGGGTTCAGCAGGTTGATGACCGACGCCAGGCCAAGTCCGAGGTACCGCCCGGCATCGTGAATCGTCTCCGTCACCAGCGGATCGCCCGCCTCTACCGCCTTCGCCAGCACCCCGGACCGGATCGCGGCGTTCGCCTCGCCATCGGAAATTTCCGGCATGAGTTCACGCAGGAGCGTGGGGCGCCCCCGCTTGAGGTGGCCGAGCAGGGTGTTCGTGATCGCCGTGCGGGAGGCATAGGCTTCGAGATGGCCGCTGCCGCCACACCCACACAGCCGGCCACCCGCGTCGATCACCAGGTGCCCGATCTCGCCAGCCGAACCGGACGCTCCGGACACGAGTTTCCCGCCCTCGACAATCGCGCCCCCGACCCCCGTACCGACGAAACAGCACATGAAACTCTTCGCGCCACGGCCCGCGCCGTGCGCCATTTCGCCAACGGCGGCGATCTGCACGTCATTTCGCAACGCCGCAGGGACCTTGTAGCGTTTCCGCAGCAAATCGACGATCGGGAGTTCGACGACTGCCTGCGACAGGTTCGGCGTGCCGAGCAGGATGCCCTTCTCCGCGTTCACCTGCCCCGCAATGCCAACCCCGATGCCGTCAATGTCGGACGCCTTGATCTTGCCCGCCCTCAACGTGGCGTCGGCAAGGTCATACATCCGCTCCATGACCTCTTCCGCGGAGTCGGCAGCAGAGGACCTCTTCTTCGCGCTCGCCAGTACCTTGCCCGTCTCGAGATCGATGACCGCGCCGAGCAGTTTGGTGCCACCGAAGTCGATTCCAAGTCCAATCCTGTCGGCCATTGCACGTCCTCCGGTCTCACGAGGTCCGCGACGGCTCGCCGCGCTGCGGGATCAACCCCGGTCGAGAATCTCGAGCACTGGAGCGAACTCCTCGATCGCCGCCAGCGTGTTCGGATCGAGAATCACCTGCAGGTGGCTGATGCCCGCATCCGCATACTGCCGCATCACGGCAGCCAACTCCTCTGGCGTGCCGGAGATCGCCTGCGAACCGCGATCCGTCGGGTCTCCCACGAGGCGGCCTTTCGCGCCCGTCACCGCCACGAGCGCAGCGCAGGTCTTTTCCAGGGTCTTCGGATCGCGGCCCACCGCGAGACACGCCTCGTCGACCTTCGCGAGCAGCGGACCGAGGTTCGCCGGATCGTTCCCGAACCAGGCATACCACGCGTTCCACGCCTGCACGTAGGGCAGCGCAATCTTCAGCATCCGTGGCCCCTCGGAGCCGATCATCAGCGGTGGCCCGCCCGCCCGCGGCCCGCGAGGAAGCAACTCGCAGTCGGTCACGTCGTAATACTCGCCATGGAAGTCGCAGGACCCGGTGTCGAGCAGGGTTCGGATGACGGTAAAGGCTTCCTCGAAGCGGCTCACCCGGTTGTCGTAGGGGAAGCCGTAGGTGGTGTACTCGGTCTGGTTCCACCCCGCGCCGAGGCCGAGGATCAACCGGCCATCGCTGATTTCCTCGATGGTCGCCGCCTTCTTGGCGATCATCGCCGGGTTGTGGAAACTCGTGCAGGCGACCAGTGGCCCGATCTCCACCTTCTCGGTGACCGCCGAAAGCGCAGCCATCATCGACCAGGCTTCCCACGGACCCTTGGAGACATCCCCGGGGTTCCGGTAGAGCAGGTGATCGCCCACCCACAGGGAGTCAAAGCCAAGATCCTCGGCCCGGCGCGCCATCGCGCTCAATTCGCGCCACCGCGCGACGTACTCGATCTCCGGCAACTGAAGGCCGATCTTCAGCGGCCGACGCCGCACCTGCCCGCTCATCGTGGTCCTTCCCGCGGTTTCGCCGCGCCAGCATCCGCGCCGTCGCCTCACGCTGCCGGGATCATACCAGCGGACCGGGATGCGCTTGTCGCGCGGCAGGTGCTATTCCTGGTTCATCGAACGCAGCCGCAGCGTCGCCAGCAGCAGGGACGCCACCACCGCGACCATCACCACCAGCAACGCCCTCCCGAGACTGGTGGGCTCTTCCAGCTTGACCGATGGATCGCCGAGCAATCCGACGAACACCGATTCCGCCACATTGCGGGCGGATAGCGACTGCACGCCGGGCAGGAACCGGCCCAGCAGGCTCTCCCAGGCGAAGACGTAGACCATCCCGGCCAGCAGCGCGCGCGGGATGACCAGCCCGACCAGCAGGAAGATCGCGGTCAGCAGGAGCACGCCCGCCGCCGTCGCTCCCGCCATTGCCCCGAGGAGCGGCCAGAGATCGGCTGGCGCGGCGACGCGGCTGGCCGTCTCCACCGGACCGCGAGATGCGATCAGCGTCGTCACCGCCAGACCGAGCAGCAGCGCGGGGAGCGCGACCAGCACCGTCGCCATCCACTTCTCGACCACGATTCGCAGCCGCGACGCCGGTTTCGATGTCAGGTATGGCAATGTCCGATCCTCGATTTCGTTGCCGAACGCAGCAGTCGCGAGCAGCAGGGCGACGATCGGCAGGAGCGTCGGCGCCCAGAGATTGCGAAAGAGGTCGATGAGCACCGTATACGGCGCCCTGCCCGAGGGCCGGATCAGGTAGATCGCGGCGAAAAGCGCGGGCAGCAGCGAGAGCACCACGGAGACCCGC
>CAIPGK010000765.1 GCA_903864575.1 uncultured Chloroflexota bacterium | reverse complement strand
GCTGGGGCATCGCGTTGCATGCTCCCTGTCGAACACGAACGGGTGCAGAGCAAGTCGACATAATCACGTATCCTCGCTCTGACGCAAGCGGCGGCTCCCGGTGAGCGTCGCCTCGACGGGAGGGGCCAGGTGCCTGACGCTGGTGCAGTGGAGATGAGCGAGGGCGCGGCGATGACCGCCGCGCCGGAGAGCGGGGCAGCAGAGCCAGCCGTCCAGGCGGCGGCCGAGACGATCGACGCCCTGCCGGAGCCGTGGCAGCGGGAGATCCGCAAGCTGCGGCGGGAGAACGCCGAGGCGCGCAAGTCGCTGCAGGCGCACGAGGACGCGAAGAAGAGCGAGATCGAGCGGGTGACGGAGGAACGCGACCGGACCGCGGCCGCGCTCGCCGGGCGGGAGCAACTGCTGCGGGCAGTGACCGCAAGGTATGAGGTGGCGCGGGCCGCGGCGCAGCTGGGGGCGGATCCCGAGGTGCTCTACCGCTACCTTCGCGACGACCTGAAATTCGATGAGGAGACCGGGGAGATCACGAACCTGCCGCGGGCGCTGGAGGCCGCGAGGACGCAGGCGCCGGCGCTGTTCGCGCCGGCGAATCCCCCGATCGGCCGGGCGGACGCCGGGGCGTCGACTCCGGTTCCAACCAGCATGGACATGAACGCATTCCTGAGGCGGCAGCGCCGCAGATAGGACGCAGGCATGAGCTTCAACAACATCGTATCCCGGCAGGACATGGCGCCCCTGCTGGTGCCGGAGGCCGTCTCCACCGCAATGCTGGACGACGTGACCTACAGCAGCGCGGCGCTCTCGCTGGGACGGCGGATCGCGATGCCAAGCGCCTCGGCGCGTTTCCCGATCCGCAGCGCGCTGCCGGTGGCGAACTTCGTCAACGGCGACACCGGGCAGAAGCAGACGACCGAACTCAGTTTCGACAACCGCTTCATGTACGTGGAGGAGATCGCTGCGATCGTGGTGGTGCCGGACGCGGTGGCGGAGGACGCCAGCTTCGATCTCTGGGGGGAGATCCGGTCGCAGCTGGCGGACGCGTTCGCGGCGGCGATCGATGCGGCGATCTTCCTCGGGGCGGGGAAGCCGGCGAGCTGGCCGAAGGGACTGATCGAGCAGGCGAAGGACGCCGGAAACGTGGTGACCCGGGGAGCGGCCGCCCAGAAGGACGGCGGCCTCGCCGAGGACATCAACCAGCTGATGGCGAAGGTGGAGCAGGACGGGTACGACGTCAACCGGTTCGTGGCCCACCGGACCTTCCGGGCGCGGGTGCGCGGGGCGCGGGCGACCGACGGGCAGCGGCTGCTCGATTTCTCCAACGGGTCGGACTCCATCGAGGGGGTGGGCGTCAGCTACGGGCTGGACTCGGTGCTGATCCCGGGGGCCGGGGAGGCGGAGACGATCGCCGGGGATTTCCGCCGGCTGATCATCGGGATCCGTCGCGAGATGGAGGCCCAGATGTTCACCGAGGGGATCATCCAGGACGCCACCGGAGCGATCACGTTCAACCTGCTCCAGCAGGATCTTGCTGCGATCCGCGCCACCATGCGGCTGGCGTGGGAGGTGGCGGCGCCGCTGAACCGGGCGAACTTCGACCGCGCGACCCGCTTCCCGTTCAGCGTGCTGCTGGCGCCGTAGCCCGTGATGGAGTGCGGCCGGGAGTGCGAACGCTGTCCGTGTCCGCGGCGTCCGATGACGGCGTGGGCGGGGCTGGATGCGGCGCTGGCAGCCACGGATCCGGCCCCGGCGGAGCGGGTGCGGGAGCAGTGGCGGCCGCTGCTGGAGGTATTGCTGGATGGCCCGTACACCGAGGATTGCGAGTGGACCTTCGAACGACGCTGTCCCGTCGTCAACAGTTGAGGCGGCGCGCGCGTTCCTGCCCCCGCAGGCGGGAACGCTCGCCGAGGGGGTGACGGTCGGGTATGTGGGGCAGCCGCCGGAGCAACTCTGGGCGCCGGCGGGCTTCACGATGGCGCAGCAGGGGCAGGGCGGGGCGGCGTTCGCCGTGCCTGCGCTGGCCCCCGGCTACCCCGCGCCCGCCGATCCGGTGGCCGACTATCGGCCGCCGTGGATTGCCGGGG
>CAIPGK010000764.1 GCA_903864575.1 uncultured Chloroflexota bacterium | reverse complement strand
GCAGGCAGACCTGCTCCCAGATGGACACCCGGGCGTTGACATTGTCCGCCACCCAGAGCGTCACCCCATCCGACCCCAGGAAGCCGCCTAGCGGGTTGTTGAACTCATCGTTCGCCGACCCCTGGACGCCGCCCAGGTTGAACTGCCACGTCCAGATCAGGCTCGCCGCATCAGGCCGGGTCCAGACCGAGACGCGGCTGAAGGTGTAGTCCACCAGGAAGGCGGTCAGGCCATCGGTCGAGACGGAGATCGCCTCGATGTTGCCGAGGCTATCGGCGGCCGAGCCGACCGCGCCAAAGGCGGCCACGGCGGTCCAGGTCGTGCTTGCCGCATCGTCCCGGGTCCAGACGGTAATCCGAAAGTGGCCCCTGTCCGCGACCCAGACCGTCAATCCGTCCGGCGACGCCCAGGCGCCGCTCGGCTGCATCATCTCGTCCAGGGCCGTTCCCGGCCCCGCGACGCCAAAATTGACCGTATGGCTCCAGGCCGTCACGCTATCCGGACGGTTCCACACGGAAATGCGGTTGTTTCCGAGGTCCGCGACCCAGGCCGTCAATCCATCGGATGACACAAACACGGCATTCGGCTGCTGGAACTGGTCGGCATTCAGGCCGGTGGAGCCGAAGTTGGCGGAGTTGGTCCAGTCGGTTCCGTCCGGCGTCGTCCGGGTCCACTGGGCGATCTGGTTGGTGATACCGACGGCCACCAGGATGGTCAACCCGTCGGCCACCGCCGATCCTCCCCCGTATACGGTGGCGCCGAAGTTCGTCTGGTGGGACCAACTCGTGCTGTCTGCCGCGGGCCGGGTCCACTCGGAAATCCGGGTATTCGGTGGATCGGACAGCCACATCGTCAGCGAATCCGCCGACACCCACACCTTCTGGGGCGAACTGAACTGGTCAGCAGCGGATCCGGACGTCCCCCCGACCAGCGTCTGCGGCTGCCAGACGCCCGCCGAGCAGGCGCTGCCGCAGCAGAGCCGCTGGAGACTGGAGCAGACCGCGCACACCCCGCCGCCCGCGCCGCAGGTGTCGTTCCCGGCCGTCTTGCAGGTGGTCCCCTCGCAGCACCCGGCGACGCAGGTCGTGGCGTCGCACACCGGCGGCGCGCTGCCGGCGCAAGCGCCGTTCACGCATGTGCCAGTCCCGCAGCACAGCTGACCGGTCTTGCAGCCGCCACCCAGCTTGATGCAGCGGCAGCGGCCCGTCTTGCCCTTCTTGCCGGGCTTGCAGTAGCGAGTGCAGCACTGCTTGTCCTTGGTGCAGCGGTTGTCCTTCGCGCTCGGGCCGCACGGTCCCGCGGGCCACGGGCCATGCTTCGGCATCGCCGGCCGCGCGTCGGCCCCGAATGCCGCATCCAGCGCCGCGCCCCCGCCCATCACCATGCCGAGGGCCGCCGCGATGCCCTGCCGCCGCGACGCGCCGGCTCCAAGCAACCGCGCGATCCGGTCGAATGCCGTTCCGTCCATATCCGTTATCCGTTCCTCAGGCTTGCTCGCTGGTCCGTGCCCGGCCCGCGGTCCCGCCCCCGGAACGCGCCCTGCACGGTGATTACACCCGATCCCGGAACTAATGGCAACGTTCGGTCCGCGCGCCCGCGGAGCGGATCAGTCCACCTTCAGCCCGATCAACTCCATCAGCCGGAGCGCATTCGTCGTCGTCGCGATCCCCGGCCGCAGGATGCGGTCGAAGCGCATCTCCATCCCGTCCGGGTCATCCCGCACCTCGTCGCGGAAGTGGACCGGCACGGCGGCGGCGGCCAGTTCCGGCTCGTCCCCCAGCGCGAGGTCGTGGGTGGAAACCGCGCCAATCGCCCCCGTTTCCACGAGATGCCGGATGATCCGCCGCGCCGCGATCTGCCGCTCGGCGGTGTTCGTTCCCTGCAGGATCTCGTCGAGCAGGTAGAGCACCGGCGCGCCGCCGTCCGCGCGCGCCCGGTCTGCCGCGTCCACCACCAGCTTCAGCCGCTGCAGCTCGGCCATGAAGAACGAGACGCCGCGCTCCAGCGAGTCCTGCACGCGAACGCTCGTCCACAGGTTGACCGGCGGCATCGCAAGCGACGCCGCACAGACCGGCCCGCCCGCGCCCGCCAGCACCGCGTTGATGCCAATGGACCGCAGCAGCGTGGATTTTCCGCTCATGTTGCTGCCGGTCACCAGCAGGAAACTCCCGGCAGGACCGACCGTCACATCGTTGGTCTTGCGCGCGTCGTCCTGCAGCAGTGGATGACCGAGCGAGCGGCTCGTGAAGGCGGCCTGCTCCCCTCCATAGAGCGGAAACGGCCACGACGGATTGTCGAAGGTCAGCGCCGCCAGCCCGGAGATGGCGTCGGTCTCCGCGAGGTCGCCGAACCAGCCGCGCACGTCCTGCCCGTGTCGCGCCTGCCACCGCTCCATCGCGGCCAGCACATGCACATCCCAGCAGGTAACGGCCGTCACCAACGCCCCGGCGGGGGAGCCGGCCGGCAGCGGCATCCCGGCGAGTCGCGCCATCTTCGCCAGTTCCCCGGCGCGGTCCCCGTGCCCCGCGATGCCGTGGTCGATCTCATCCACCAGCGCCAACTGCCCGGCATACCCGGAAAGCGCCCGCGCCTGCTGCCCGACCTCGCCGGCGATCGCTCCCGCCTCGCGCCCCAGCACCCCGGCCACCACAAGGTTGAACACCAGCGCCAGCGGCCACAGCGGCGCCGAAACCAGCCCGACCGCCTGCCCCGCCGCCAGCAGCACCAGCATGACCGGCCCGATCCATGCCAGCGCCAGCAGCCAGCGGCGCTTCGCCAGCCACGGCTCCCCCTCGGCCCACGCGAGAAACGGCTCGGGATCGGTCTGTTTGCCATCCCGCGCGCTCGCCCGGCCCAGCCGCTCGAACTGTTGCCGCCAGTCCAGCCGCGGCGCGAGGTCTCCCACGCGAGCCTGCCGCGCGAGGACCGTTTCCGGATCGGCCGGATCCATCAGCCAGCCGCGCAGCCGCTCCCAGCCCATGCCGGTGCTGACCGTCCCCAGCAGGCAGGAAAGCGAGGCCCGCCCGAACAGGTCCAGGTCCCCTGCGAAGGCGTGATCCGGTGGGACGACCGCCTCCCAGCGGGGCGGCAGGGCATCCCAGTCCCGCGCCACCCGCGCGATGCCGTCGTCGTTGATCAGCACCGCGAGCGCTGCCGTGTCCCGCCGCCGCCCGATCCGGTTGTGCGCCGTCGCAAGGGCGATGAAGGCAACCAGCGCCGCCAGCGCCAGCCACCATCCCAGCATGTTCCTGCCCCACAGACCCCACGCCCCGAAGGCGATCACCGCCAGCCCCGCCACCAGCCTGACGTTGGCCAACCGGTTCCAGGTCGCCTCCAGCCCATCCCGCTCCGCCATCGCGGCGGCGCGGCGATGCAGGTACTGGTCTGCTGGCGAATGGTGGGAGGCGGCGGCAGGTGGTTGCATCATGCGGGGAAGTGTAGACCCCCCGCCCGCTGCCGCCCCGCCGGACCCGGCGGCAGCACAGGCCCGCAATCGCCCGCAAACCCGCCGCTGGTAAAATCGCGCTACGCGAGAGGAGACAGGCATGGCGCTCCCCCGGCCCACGCGGCATTTCTGGACCTACGAAGATCTGCTCGCGCTTCCCGAAGATGGCAAGCGCTACGAGATCATCGACGGAGACCTCATCGAGATGACCGGGCCGAACTGGGACCACGGCACCGTGGTGTACAACCTTGTGTTGTTGCTCGGCCCCCTTGTCCAGACCCTCGGCGGGTTGCTGCGGCAGGCTCCGCTCGACGTCTTTCTCGGTCGGAACGTCGTCCAGCCCGACCTCTTCGCCATCCTTCCCGGCGGCGCGGCGCGGCCGGAGCGCAATGGACTGCGCGGCGCTCCCGACCTCGTGATCGAAGTGCTCTCGCCGGGCAATATCGACCACGACCGGCGCCGGAAACGCGCCACGTACCGCGATTTCGGCGTGCGCGAGTACTGGATCGTCGATCCGGAGACGCGCTCGGTCGAGGTCCTTCGCCTGCAGGATAGCCACCACGCCGTCGAAACCATCACCGGCGACGCGGTTATCGCATCCACCCTGCTCTCCGGCGCGTCGCTCCCCCTCGCCGCGATCTTCGCGGACCTCGACGACGTCCGGGACTAAACGCCTCGCTGGTACACTCGTTTCACGCGAGAGGAGAGGGCGTGGCCCTGCCGCACATCCCATATCGCTGGACCCTGGACGACCTGTTCGCCCTTCCCGACGACGGGAAGCGGTACGAACTCGTGGAGGGGCAGTTGACCGAGATGCCTGCACCGAGCATGGCGCACGCGATCGTCGTCGCCAATCTGCTTCGCCTCCTCTTTGCCTTGCGCTCCGCCATCGGACTTGAAACCTTCACCGCGCCGATGGCCGTCTTCCTGCGAAGTCAGGATCTGTTGCAGCCTGACATCGTCGGTCTGCTGCCAAACAGTCGCGCTCGGCGCGTCAAGGCAGGCATCGACGGCCCCCCGGACCTCGTGATCGAAGTCCTCTCCCCCAGCACCCGCGACCACGACCTGCTCACCAAGCGTGCGCTCTATGGTCTCGCCGGAGTGCGCGAGTACTGGATCGTCGACCCGGAGGCGCGCACCGTGGAGCGCCTCTCCCTCCACGACGACGCCCTGCACCGGGCATCGCTCGCATCGGTCGGCGAATCGCTGGAATCCCCGCTTCTCCCCGGCGCGGCCATCCCGCTCGCCGCCATCTTCGCGGACCTCGACGGCATCGAGGATTGACCTCCAACCCTCCGCAGCACGCCGAAAATATGCGAATATCCGCTTCAACCAACGCCGCTGGCATCGTGCGGGTGTCGCGCTTGACGGCGTTCCGGCCTTCCCAACCCACAGGACCACGCGCCGGCATCTCCGCCGGGGCGTCCGCACATACCTCAGGAGCGGGCCAATGATCAGAACCGGCGACGAATATCGCGCCTCCATCCGGGACGGCCGCGAGGTTTACATCGACGGCGAGCGCGTCGACGACGTGCCCAGCCATCCCGCCTTCAAACCCCTCGTCGACATCCGCGCCCGCATCTACGACATGGCGCACGAGGCGAAGACGCAGGACATCATGTCCTACGTCGACCCCCTCACCGGCGAACGCAACCCCATCGGCCCCCGCCTCCCCCTCACCCAGCAGGACTGGCGGGACAAGCGCCGCGCCGTCGATGCCGTCATGGACGACGTCCAGGGGGTCGTCACCCGCGTCGGCGACGAAACCATCGGCGAGATGTGGTCGCTCTACGACGGGCAGGATGTCCTCAACGAGATCGATCCCCGGTTCTCGGAGAACATCCGCCGCCACGTCCAGCGAGCGGCCACCCAGGATCCCTTCCACGTCTCCGCCAACACCGACCCCAAGGGCGACCGCTCCAAGCGCCCGCAGGATCAGGATCCCGACATGCTCCTGCATGTCGTGAAGGAGACCGACGCCGGCATCGTCGTCCGCGGCGCGAAATTCGAGACCGCCGCCGCCTACGCGAACCAGGCCTTCGTCAAGCCCACCATCGCCAACTGGGGCGACAGCGAGCTCTCCGACTACGCCGTCGGTTTCATCGCCCACATGGGCGCGCCGGGCATGAAGCACATCTGCCGCAGCGGCTTCGCCGGCCGCGGAACCCCCGAGGACTACCCACTCTCCAACCGGTTCGACGAGGTCGACACGCTCATCATCTTCGACAACGTCCTGATCCCGTGGGAGGACGTCCTCTTCTACCGCCACACCAAGGCGGCCTCCTACATCCGCGCCACCCTCCACCGGTACTCCGCGTTCGCCTTCGTGCAGCGCACCCTGCGCTACGCCGACCTCCTGATCGGCGCGGCGATGCTGAACGCGCGGCAGACCGGCCTCGAGAAGCAACAGGCGGTGCAGGAGAAACTGGCGACCCTCGCGGTCTGGCGGGAAGGCATCAACGCCCACCTGACCGCCGCGATCGGCGAGGCCGAACCCAGCCCCGGCGGATTGCTGATGCCGAACCAGTCGCTGCTCTACACCGGCCGCGTACTGGCGATG
>CAIPGK010000763.1 GCA_903864575.1 uncultured Chloroflexota bacterium | reverse complement strand
CGGCGCGACCGACCTCCCCTCCTACTACCGGGAGCACGGCGGTTTCGTGATCGCCGCGGCGATCGACAAGTACGTCTACGTCACGGTCAACCAGACCTTCGTCGACGAACTGATCCTCAAGTACTCCCGCGTGGAACGGGTCACCGACATCGACGAGATCGAGCACCCGCTGGTCCGCGAGGCGTTGCGCATCACCGGCACCGCGCCCTCCCGGATCGAGATCACCAGCATGGCCGATATCCCGGCTGGCACCGGCCTCGGCTCCTCCGGCAGTTTCTCGACGGCCCTGCTGAAGGCGTTGCATGCGCGCGGACGGACCTTCACCGATCCGGCGTCCCTCGCGAAACAGGCCTGCCACATCACCATCGACGTGCTCGGGGAGCCGGTGGGCAAGCAGGACGAGTACATCGCCGCGTTCGGCGGCCTCACCTGCTTCACCTACCTGCCGGACGGCCGCGTCGAGGTCGCGCCGCTCGCCATCGACCCGCTGACGCAGTCGGATCTCGAGGATCACCTGCTGCTCTTCTTCACCGGCTATTCCCGCCCGGCCTCCGCGATCCTCCGGGAGCAGGATGTCCGCAGCAAGGCCAACGACCGGGAGATGATCGACAACCTCCATTTCATCAAGGACCTCGGGCTGCGGAGCAAGGACGCCCTCGAGGCCGGGGATCTGGCGACCTTCGGGGAGTTGATGAACGTGCACTGGGAACACAAGAAACGCCGCGCCGCGAACATGAGCAATGGCGAGATCGACGCCTGGTACGAACTCGGGCGGAAGCACGGCGCCATCGGCGGCAAGCTGATCGGCGCGGGCGGCGGCGGCTTTCTCATGTTCCTCGCCGAAGACCGGACCCGCCTGCGCCGCGCCATGCGGGGAATCGGGCTCACCGAGGTCCGCTACGGGTTCGATTTCGAGGGCACGAAGATCGTGGTGCAGGCATGACCGCCGCGCCCCCCCTGCCTCCCGTCGCGATCCTCGCCGGCGGCCTCGCCACCCGGATGCGACCGGTCACGGAGACCATCCCCAAGTCGCTGCTGGATATCGACGGCGAACCCTTCGTCGCGCGCCAGTTGCGGCTGCTGCGATCCCGCGGCGTCGACCGGGTCGTGCTCTGCGTCGGTCACCTCGGAGCGATGATCGAGAGCGTCGTCGGCGACGGCCGGCAGTTCGGCCTCGAGGTCCGCTACTCGTGGGACGGGGATCGCCTGCTCGGAACCGGCGGCGCGATCAGGCGGGCGCTTCCCCTGCTGGACGACCCCTTCTTTACCCTGTACGGCGACTCCTGGCTCGCGTGCGACTATCGCGCCGTGGCCGACGCCTTCGCCGCCTCGCCCGCGCTTGCCCTGATGACGGTCTACCGCAACGACGGCCAATGGGACGCCAGCAACGTCGAGTTCGATGGCGGGCGCATCCTCGCCTATGACAAGGCGAACCGCACCCCTCGAATGCGCCACATCGACTGGGGCCTCGGCATGTTCCGGCACGCCGCGTTCGATGACGTGCCGGACGACGCGCCGTGCGATCTCGCCTCCGTCTACCAGCGGATGCTGGCTGACGGATCATTGACGGCGTTCGAGACCGATCGCCGGTTCCATGAAATCGGCTCGCTGGCCGGCCTGGAGGAGATGCGCCGTCTCGCTCGCGGTACGCTGCCCCCGCCGTCATCGGAGGGAGTCGCCGGGTCGTCGCACATGGAGGATCGGCCAGTGTCGTTCGCGGACCAGTACCTCGATGAAACCGCCCGGATCGCCCGGTCCCTCGACCGGGACGCGATCGAGCG
>CAIPGK010000762.1 GCA_903864575.1 uncultured Chloroflexota bacterium | reverse complement strand
GTTGAGGAAAAAGGGATCCTCGCGCTCCGGGTCGAACATGCGGGTGTTGGTGTGGCCGATGATGTTCCATCCGCCGGGGGTGTCCAGGGCGTACACCCCGGTCTGGGCGCCGCCGATCGCCACCGATCCTCGCGGGACCCGCGTTCGCGGTGAGGAGCGACGAGGCGTGGCGAGGGCGTCCGGCAGGCCGATGAGGTAGGCGAATCCGGGGCAGAAGCCCATGCAGGCGACGCGATACTCCGTCGCCGCGTGCAGGGCGATGATCTCCTCGGGCGTGAGCCCGGTATGGGCGGCAACGTCACCGAGGTCGGGACCGAAGCGGCCGCCGTAATGGACCGGGATGGCGCGCTCGCGGGAGGGCAGGTCCGGGGCGTCGCCAATGGTCGGGGCGATGGCGCGGATCGCGGCGGCGACCGTGTCGCCGTCCGTCTGCTCCACGTCGAAGCCGATCAGCACGGTGACATAGGAGGGCACGACGTCGATCACGCCGGGGAGATGCGCCTGCTCGATGGCGGCGGCGAGACCGAGGGCGCGGAGGTTCGTCTCCGGCGCGATCCGGTCGCCCAGCAGGAGCAACAAGGCCGATTCCGCGAGGGGCAGGATGTCGAGGTCGGCATGGTGATTGGCGCGCGTCATGGACAGGGCGGTTCTCCGTGGTCGGGCGGCAGATCGGCGCGGCACGGCATCGATTGTGGCACAGGACGGGGATGCGGTGGCGAGGCGGCATCGCCCGGTCCGTCGATCGTGACCGGTCTCCGGAGCGCATCGTCACCCGGCGGGTGGGTGGATCCCGGCGTTCCAGGCTGCTTTCACGAGAGGCGGCGTCCTGGCGACCCGGACGACATCGACACCGAAGGTCAGCCGAGGCCAGTAAAGACGCTTGACAAGAGATCCGACAATCCGTATGATCCGAGTCGCGTCATCACTCCGTGACCAATTCCGGAGGCCGCGCATCCTCTACCGCCACCGCGCGGACACTATCAGCTTCACCACCTATGACGAAGAACCACGACCGCCAGACGAGGGACGAGTGTGTCCATCGAACGGGCGGCTTATGCCCAGTCACGGGCGGGAGGTTTCGTCATGGCGGTTGCGATGGATCGAGTCGGCGTCTCGGCGGTCGCGGCGGGCGAGTCCGCGCTGGTGCGGCTGAGGCAGCGGCCGGACGAGGGGTGGTCGCGCCTCGTCGAGTGGTGGCCGGGAATCGGTGACGTCACCGGGGGTGGGTGCCGGATCGCCGCCCACGTGGACGGCGCGCTTGCCTTCGTCTCCAGCGAGACCGGGCAGGTGACCCGGCTCGATGGGACGGGGAGGGTCCTCGCGGTGGCCAGCGGTTCGGCCTGCCGCAGTGTGGGAGCCTCCGCGATGTGCGTGGCGGGGGACGATGGCTGCTCGACGTGGATCGCGGACCCGCGGGCGGGCCGGTTGGTCCTGCGCGGGGCCGATCTCCGCGTGGAACGGACGATGACCCTGCTTCCGGGCTGCTTCGGGCCGGGAGGCGACCGGACGCCCGGCGCGCCGTCCGCCGTTGCGGCGCGCGATGGCCTGCTGCTCGTGGCGGACAGCCGCCACGCCATTGGCGGGTTGGCCCGATTCACCGAGGATGGCGAGTGGCTCGGGGCGGTAGCCCTGACGCGGAACCGCCGCTGCGAGGTTCCGCAGCCAAGCGCCGTGGCGCTCGGCGCCGGGGCAGAGGCGTGGGCCATCTCCGGGCTGAATGGCCGTCTGTACCGCATTGCCGACGACGAGGCGGAGCCGCTCGGCAGTCCGGCGGCGGGGCCGAACGCCGCGGCCACGGGCGTTGCCGTGGACGAGGAGGGCCGCGTCCATGTTGCGGTCGCCTCGCTCACCACGCGGGCGGATCACCGGGTCGTCCACCTGGACGGCCGCGGCGCGGTGCTGGGCGTCACCGCGCTGATTCCCGGGTTCCACCCGGTGGCGATCGCGGCAGCCCGGGGTCGGCTCTGGGTTGCAGGGCCGGGGTCGGATGTCGTCGGGTTCGCGCTCCCGGCGGCGGAGGCGGCTGCGGCGTGAGCATCCCGGCCCCGGGTTCCGGCATCGCGGCCGGGACCCGGGCCAGCTCGGGAGTTGATGCCCGGTAGGAGGCAGGAGCATTCGACGCCGACTGACGGGTTCCGGCTCGTCGACGCGACAACACCTCCGATCCTGCGGCACAATCCGGTCCGGTCAACGCCCGGACCCGATCGTCGACGGCGCGGCGTGACCCTTGCGCCGCACACAGGAGCAGACATGCATCTCGATCGCTTCCCGCGCTATCCGCTCACCTTCGGCCCGACTCCGGTGCAACCGTTGCGGCGGCTCTCCGAGCATTGTGGAGGGAAGGTCGAACTCTGGGCGAAGCGGGACGACTGCAACAGCGGTCTCGCCTTCGGCGGCAACAAGACGCGCAAGCTCGAGTACATCGTGCCGGATGCCCTTGCGCAGGGCGCCGACACCCTCGTCTCCATTGGCGGCATCCAGAGCAACCACACGCGGCAGGTGGCGGCGGTCGCGGCGCATCTTGGCCTGAAGGCCGTGCTGGTGCAGGAAAACTGGGTGAACTACTCAGATGCGGTTTACGACCGGGTCGGCAACATCGAAATGTCCCGCATCATGGGAGCCGATGTGCGCCTCGACGATGCCGGATTCGACATCGCCATCCGTCCAAGCTGGGAGCAGGCGATGGCGGAAGTCCGGGCGGCGGGCGGCCGGCCCTATCCGATCCCGGCGGGGGCGTCGGAACACCCGCTGGGGGGACTCGGGTATGTGGGATTCGCCGAGGAAGTGCGGGCGCAGGAGGCGGAGCTGGGGTTCCGGTTCGACTATGTCGTCGTCTGCTCGGTGACAGGCAGCACGCAGGCAGGGATGATCGTCGGATTCGCCGCGGATGGCCGCGCGGATCGGGTGATCGGCATCGACGCCTCCGCGAAGCCTGCGCAGACGCGGGACCAGATCCTCCGCATCGCCCGGAATACCGCCGATCTCGTCGGGTTGGGCCGCGAGATCACGGAAGCGGATGTGGTGCTGGACGAGCGGTTCGGCGGCCCGGAGTACGGCCTGCCGAATTCCGGAACGCTCGACGCGATCCGCGCCTCCGCCCGCCTCGAGGCGATGATGACCGACCCGGTCTATGAGGGGAAGTCGATGGACGCCATGATCCGGATGGCGAAGAACGGCGAGTTCCCTGCAGGCTCCCGCGTGCTCTACGCTCATCTCGGCGGCGTTCCCGCGATCAACGCCTACAGCTTCCTGTTCCGGAAGGGGTGAGGGCTGTCAGGTATCGGCTTTCAGCTATCGGCGTTCAGCCATCGGAAATGTCCGGCAATCGCCCGTTCTGCCGATAGCCGAGGGCTGATGGTGGAAAGCCCTGCTATCGGGCGTATCTCACCCCGCCCTCGCTGATGGTGTAATCGACCTTCACCGCGTGCAGGTCGTCGGGGTCGATGGCGAAGATGTCAGTTTCGAACACCGTGACGTCGCCCAGCATGCCGGGTTTCAGCGCGCCCTTGAGCTTCTCCTCGAACGAGGCGTAGGCGCCATTGACGGTGTAGGCCTTGAGCGCGAGTTCGAGCGGAACCGCCTCGGCCGAGTTGCAGGGGCGGCCGAGAATGTCTTTTCGGGTGACCATCGTCTGCAGGCCCGCGACGGCGTTGGTGGGCACGACCGGGGCGTCGGTGCTGGCGGCTGCGATGATGCCGAAGCGTTCGAACGAGGCCATCCCGTAGGCCTGCTGGATGCGCCACTCCCCGAGGTTCCGGATGTAGGAGTCGCGGAAGTGGCGGAGGAAGCTGGTGCCGGGGATCGGGATCACCTTCTGGTCTGCGATCCGGCGCAGCAGGTGGTCGTCCACGATGGAGCAGTGTTCGATGCGGTGGCGGGCGTCGGGCCGGGGGGCGGCCTGCTGAGCCTCGAGATAGGCGTCGAGGACGAGCTGGATTGCCGCGTCGCCGATGGCGTGAATGCCGACCTGAAATCCCGCCATGTGCGCGCGGAGGACCTTGGCCTTGAGGTCGTCCGGGGACATCATCCAGAGCCCCATGTCGGTTTCCGTGTTCTCGTAGGGCAAGAGCATCCGGGCGGTGTGGCCGCCGATGCTGCCGTCGGAGAAGAGTTTCGCGGGGCCGATGCGGAGCCACTCGTCGCCGAAACCGGTGATGATGCCGAGACTGGCGAGCGCGTCGAGGGTCTGGTCGATCATCATCATCAGATAGGTCCGGACGGGGAGCTCTCCGCGCTCGGCGAGGCGCTGGTAGGCGCGCATCTCCTTTGGTTCGCGGATGCCTGCCTCGACGGTGCTGGTGACGCCTGATTCGAGGAAACTGCGGCCCCCGGCGACGATCGCGGCCATCAATCCGTCCTCGTCCGGCTCCGGGGCGAAGCCGTGGACGAAATCGAGGGCATGCTCGCGGAGGACGCCGATCGGTTCGCCGTGCTCGTCGCGATCGTAGACGCCGCCGTCGGGGTCCGGGGTTGCGGCGGAGATGCCCGCGAGTCGCAGCGCGGCCGAGTTCGCGCCGCCGATGTGATGGCACATGCGGAAAAGCAGGACGGGGTGATCGGGGGCGACGGGGTCGAGGTCGAAGCGGTTGGGATTGCGCCCTTCGGCGAGGCGGGCGTCATCGTAGCCGCGGCCGATGATCCACGTTCCCGGCGGCACGCTGGCGGCGCGCTCGCGGACGAGGGAGAGGATGTCCGCAATGGTCCGGTTGCGCTCGGGGGAGAGGTCGAGGTCGAGCAGCGCCGCGCCGACCATCATCGGGTGGGCATGGGCGTCATTGAGGCCGGGGGTGGCGGAGCGGCCGCGAAGGTCGATGGTCTCGGTGGAGGAGGGGACCGCGGCGCGGGCGCCTGCGTCATCCCCGGCGTAGACCACGCGTCCTTGCCGGATCGCGACGGCGGAAACGGATGGGTTGGCCGGGTCCATGGTGCGGACGCGGCCATTGAGCAGCAGGAGGTCGGCGGGCACCGGGCGAGGCTCCTTGATGAATCAGCGACATCAGGCAGACAAGCGGCAGTATAGGACGCGCCGCCACCGGGACCTGCCTGGCCGCGGCGTACCGAATGCGAGATCGGATCGGGGATCAGATGCAGATCGCGGTCACGGTCAGGGTTGCGTCGGCCGTTCCCGCGCGGGCGCGAACCTCCCATGTGGAGCTGCTGATCCTCGTGCTTCGGTAAAACTCGACGAGTCGTGGCGGGTTGCCGACGGTCTGGAAGCTGCCCATCACGACGACCGTTCCTGTTGGGCAGGTCGCCCGGGCGATGCCGATCTTGCCGGCGGCGATTGCGACCGGCGTTCCGACGGCTGTCTGGAGCGTCGTGAACCGTGCGCCAGGGCCTTGCGCGCCCGCAAAGCCGGTGTTGCCGGTGGGACCGAATGAACCGGAGGGGCCGGCGACGCCGACGATGCCCGCCGCGCCGGCGACGCCCGCATTGCCGGTCGGTCCGGTCGGTCCGGTCGGTCCGGTCGCCGCGACAGTTCCCGTAATGCCTGTGTGACCCGTGTAGCCGGGCTCACCCGCAGGTCCCGTGTAACTCGTGGGGCCGGTGTCTCCGGCCGTTCCGGTGGGCCCGGTTCCCTGGAGGCCGGTAGGCCCGGTGAGCCCGGGGTCGCCGGTCGGTCCTTGCGGCCCACGTGGCCCCTGATGTCCGGTTGGTCCGGTCTGGCCGGTGATGCCGGTTTCGCCGGTCTGCCCGGTGGGTCCGGCCGACCCGGTGTCGCCGGCCGGGCCGGTGACGTCGGTCGCTCCCGAGAACCCGGTGGGTCCCGGGAGGCCGGTGGGACCGTGCGGTCCCTGTTCGCCGGTCGGGCCGGTGGGGCCGGTCTCGCCGGTCTCACCGGTGTGCCCGGTAGGACCCTGCGGTCCGGTGTCGCCGGTTGGGCCGGTGATGTCAGTCGCTCCCGTGAATCCGGTGGGCCCCTGGTGGCCGGTGGGACCTTGCGGTCCCTGGTCGCCGGTGGGGCCGGTGGGGCCGGTCTCGCCGGTCTCGCCGGTGTGCCCGGTAGGTCCCTGCGGCCCGGTGTCGCCGGTTGGGCCGGTGATGTCGGTCGCTCCCGTGAACCCGGTGGGCCCCTGGTGGCCGGTGACGCCCTGTGGCCCCTGGTCGCCAGTTGGGC
>CAIPGK010000761.1 GCA_903864575.1 uncultured Chloroflexota bacterium | reverse complement strand
CCGCGACCAGCTCTCCGCTCTCACGGTCCACCGTGAGCGCCACAACCACGAATCCGTCGCGGGACAATGCCCGCCGGTCGCGGACGACCACGTCGCCCACCTCGCCAACGGTCAGACCATCGACGTAAACCACCCCGGATTCGACACGGCCATCGCGGATCACCCGCTCGGGGGTAATCAGCAGAATGTCGCCGTTCTCGACGAAATGAATGCGGTCCCGCGCAATGCCGGCGTCCATGACCAGGTCCGCGTACAGCGCCATGTGGCGCGGCTCGCCATGGGTCGGCACGATGTCCTTCGGCGCGGTAAGTTCCACCATCCGCAACAGTTCATCCTGGCTGGCATGGCCGGAAACATGCACCTTGGCCCGCGATCCGTAGATCACTTCGGCGCCGGAACGGAACAGCTTGTCGATCACCCGGTAGACGGCGGTCTCATTGCCCGGGATCGGTGTCGAGGAAACGATGACCGTGTCCCCCGCTCCGATCTCAACGTCGCGCTGGTCGCCGTTCGCGATCCGGCTGAGCGCCGCCATTGGTTCGCCCTGCGCGCCGGTCACGACGTAGACGATCCGGTCGTCAGGCAGCGTCGCCGCATCCCGCGCCTCGATCAGCACGTGATCCGGATCGGAGAGATAGCCGAGTTCCCGCGCGATGCGAATGTTGTTGACCACGCTCCGCCCGATCGGGGCGACGAGCCTGCCGTGCCGCGCCGCAGCGTCCATCACCTGCTGGATGCGGGCGATCAGGGAGGCGAAGGTGGCTACAAAGATGCGGCCTTCGGCTCTGGTGAAGACTTCGTCGTAGGTCGCCGACAGCGAGGCCTCAGAGGGCGTGTTCCCGGGCGACTCGACATGCACGCAGTCCGAGACAAGGAGCCGGACCCCACGATCGCGGAAGCGCTCGAGTTTCGCGAAGTCGGTCAGCAACCCATCGACCGGCGTTGGGTCGAACTTGAAGTCGCCGGTGAAGACAATCAGGCCGCCCGGCGTGGTCACCCCGAACCCGACCGCATCAGGAATGCTGTGGCAAACCCGGAACGGTTCGACCCCAAAGACGCCCGCCCTGATGACGGCGTCACTGTCCGGATCGAACTCCCGAAGATCGGCCTGCGCGGTGAGTTTGGCCTCATCGAGCTTGACCTTGATCAGGCCGATCGTGAGTTTCGTCGCGTACATCGGAACCGGCAGCAGATCGGGCAACAGCCACGGGATCGCGCCAATATGGTCTTCATGCCCGTGAGTGATGAAGATCGCCTTCAACCGATCCCGGTTCTGCTTCAGGTAGGAGATGTCTGGAAGAACGAGGTCGATGCCGGGCTGATCTTCCTCGGGGAAGGCCAAACCCACGTCGATCACGATGATGTCCTCGCCCGCCTCCAGCAGGAGCATGTTCTTGCCGACCTCGGCCAACCCGCCGAGAAAAATCAGGCGCACGCCATCGGGGTCGGGCATCGTCGTCCTTTCGCGTCAGACCGTCGAACGGTCGGGCATGTATATCGTCATCAAAAAAGCGATTGCTGCTGGATTCTCGGCTCTTCCCGACTCTTCATCGCCTCGGCCTCGCGGAACCGTTCGACTTCGCCGAGGATCTTCGGCAATCGCGCGAAGTCCTCCTCGATCACCGGACGCAGAGCCCCCTGGTGCAGCGCGGCGGCAGGGTGATACATCGGCACGATCATCCGGCGACCGTCACGCTTGGCCTGCCCGTGGATCCTGGAAATGCGCTCCCCGGGGAACCAGCGGGCCATGCTGAACCGGCCAAGCGTCACCACGATTTCGGGGTCGAGGATGGCAATTTGCCGGTCCAGAAACTCGGCGCAGGCCGCAATTTCGTCCGGCATCGGGTCGCGATTGCTGGGGGGCCGGCACTTCACCACGTTGGTGATGAAGACCTCCTCCCTGCTCACCCCGGCCGACGCAAGCAACTCGCTCAGGAACTTCCCCGAATTGCCAATGAACGGCTTGCCTTGCTGATCCTCATGCCACCCGGGACCCTCTCCGACAAGAAGTATCCGCGCCGTGGCGGGTCCTTCTCCGGGCACAGCTTGCGTCCGGGTTCGGCACAGTTCGCATGTGGTGCAGACACGGATTTCCGCCGCCACCTGGGCCATCGCCGCGGCCCGATCCTGATCGTTCACCACTGCCCCAACGTCCGCGCGAGTTCGTCGTCCGGCGAGTATACCGCCGCCTCGTCCCCATCACCGGCGCCACGCAGCACCGCAGGCAACGGATCGGTTGTCCCCTCCGGTTCCGCGTCGGGGCTCCCGCCAAGAGCAGCGAAATCAGCTGGCAAGGCGTCGGCGGGAATTGCCATGACCTGCCGGGCAATCTCCTTCCAGTCAGGATGGTCCGTCACCGGGATGACCGTCTCCGACCCGCTCGCCAGCACCAGCCACCGCCGGATGACGAACGCATCATCCACCGAATCGTGATCGATCGGCCAGACTCCGCGCGCCCGGAGCCGGTCCCATGAACCGGCGAGGCGCGAGGCCACCGCATCAGGCGACTCTTCCGCCGTTGCGTTGGTCCGCGACCACGGGCGCCCGCCGGAAATGAGCAGCAACTCCCGCGCGCCCGTTGCAGACGACGGCAGCACGACCAGACAGGTCGAGCGTTCCACCAGTTCGCGAATCCGACGCTGGGAGGCGACCACCGAGGTCACATTGCGCAGTTCCCGCCTGATCCGCTCTGCCTTCTCGAAATCGAGCCTGCGCGCCGAATCCTCCAGGCCTGCCCAAAGCATTTCGTAGAGGGTCTCGTCCCGGCCGTTGAGAAACTCGACGACATTCCGCACCAGCTGCAGGTACTCGTCGCGGTCCGCCTTGCCGACGCATGGCCCCAGGCACCGGTTGAGGCTGAGCTCGATGCACGGATTCCCGTAGGAACTCGCGCTCTTGAAGCTGCGGGAACATGTCCGAAGCGGCACGACTCGATTCAGCAGGTCCACCGTCTTGCGGGCCGACGAGGACTGCCGGAACGGTCCAAAGTAGACGGCATCATCCGCCTTCCGGGTCCGCGCCAACGTGATTCTTGGCCACGGGTTCGAGATGTCCACCCGGATGAACGGGTACCACTCGTGTCCTCGGATCGCGCTGTTGTAGCGCGGCTGATACCGTCGGATCAATTGCGATTCGAGGAGTAACGCTTCGAGCTCGCTGCCGACCACCACCGTCTCGATCGCTTTCAACGATTCGATCAGGCCGTCCATTTTCCGGCTGACCCCGATCCGCTGCGAGAAGTAGGACCCGACGCGCTCGCGCATGTTCTTGGACTTGCCGACATAGACGATCTCGTTGTTGATATTCCGCATGATATAGACGCCCGGACGGCGCGGAATGGCGTCGAGCATCCCGCGGTCGAGCACCGTGCGCGCGCTGGAGTGACGCTCCGACGGCTTCGCCGGGAGGCTACCGCCAAGTCCTTTCAACTGGTCGATGCTGGTGTAGCCAGCCTCCTTCGCGTGGGCGGCAAGCCGGAGCGCCACCTGTCCGGTAATCGAGGCATCCATCCCGGCCCGGTGGATCTTCTGGTTTCGGCCAAGCACGCCGAGCGTATCCGCAACCCTCTCCAGCGACGGGCGCCGGATGCCGGGCATGAGCCGTGTCGCCAGTCCCATCGTGTCCAATCGCTCATTGACCAGGCCGGGGATGCCCAGCCGGCCCAGTTCGGCGTTCACGAACCCGATGTCGAACGGAACGTTGTGTCCGACGATCAGGGCGCCCTCGAGCAGCTCCAGCAACCGCGCGGCGATTTCCGCGAATGGCGGGGCGTCCGCCAGCATGGAGTCATCAATTCGGGTCAACTGCGAGATGTACTTCGGCAACCGCTTGCCCGGGTTGATCAGCGTTTCGAAGCGCTCCGTCTCCACGCCGTCATGGAACCGGATGGCGGCGACCTCCACGATTCGCTGGCGGGAAGGCTGGAGACCGGTCGTCTCCACGTCGAGCGCGACGAACTCCTGCAGCAGGTCTCCCGCGGTCACGCCGGCGAACCCGGGCAGGCTCCAGCATCCGTCCGCACGGAGATGCATCGTCGGGCAGGGCGCCATCTGGGAGCGGAACGTGTCGCGCCACATCGCGGGCCTGAACCCGCTCCCATAGACGTGTGCGATCAGCAGGTCTTCGGGAGCGCTGCCGCCCCGGTCGCGCAGGAACGCCTCGGCGCGACGCTCGAGCTCCGGGTATCGCTGCGGTTGTTCCTGCTCGTCAGCGCGGTCCCCCACCAGCCCGGTCCCCCACCCCGCACAGGCAGGCCGCATCGCGGCGGGCAGCGCGGGGTATGCTATTCTCGAATGTACGTACATATCGCCGACCAGAGTTGGCCGGTCGCCCTGTGAGCCTGTCCATGAGCCAACAAGCAGACACTTCCGCCGCCCTCGCCAGCCGGCTTGACGCGCTCCGCATCTCTGCGCGGCGACAGGCCTACGAATACTACGTGCTGGACCGTCCAACCGTATCTGACGCGGAATACGATGACGTCATCGCTCAGATCCGCGCGATCGAGGAAGCCCACCCGGACCTTATCACCACGGACTCGCCCACGCAGCGAGTGGGCGCGACACCGCAATCAGGGTTCACGCAGATCACGCATCCGCTCCCGTTGCTCTCGTTAAGCAATGTGTTCGACCGCGGGGAACTCGACGCCTGGGCCACCCGCATGGAGCGAATACTTCCTGGCGCGTCGTTCACCTACGTCACCGAGCCGAAGATCGACGGTCTGGCGGTGGCGCTGACGTATGTTGACGGCTTGCTCGACCACGGCGCGACCCGCGGAGACGGCTTCATTGGCGAGGACATCACTGCGAACCTGCGCACCGTACCGACCATCCCGCTTCGGCTCGACTCCAGCGATGGTTCGCCCGTGCCGCCCGTCATCGAGGTCCGCGGCGAGATCTACATGCGCCGCGCCGATTTTGCCGCGCTCAATGAGCGGATCGAGCGAGACGGCGGCAAGACCTTCATGAATCCTCGCAATGCCGCTGCTGGATCGCTCCGCCAGCTCGACCCGCGGATCACCGCCTCCCGCCCGCTCCGCCTGTTCGTCTATGGCATTGGCTACGTCTCCGGCATCGACGAACCAGCCGGCCATCTCGCGGGCCTCCAGTGGCTCCAGTCACTCGGCTTCGATTCCACCCCGGATGCGAAGGCCGACACCACGCTCGATGCCGTTTGGAATCGCTGCCAATGGTGGCTTGACCGCCGCCACGGCTTGCCCTTTGAAATCGACGGCGTGGTCGTCAAGGTGGATGACCGGCGCCAGCAAGAGGAACTCGGCGCCATTGCCCGCGAGCCTCGCTGGGCAACGGCATACAAGTTTCCCGCCATCCAGCAGAGGACAAAACTCCTCGACATTCTCGTCAACGTGGGCAGAACCGGAACCCTCAACCCCCTTGCCGTGCTGGAGCCGGTCAACATTGGCGGGGTCATGGTTAGCCGCGCGACGCTGCACAATGAGGACGAAATCGAGCGAAAGGGGCTCCTGATCGGCGATTCGGTGATCGTCCAGCGGGCCGGGGATGTGATTCCCCAGATCGTGCAGGCCATCCCGGAGCGACGCACCGGCGAGGAGCGCCCGTTCGTTATGCCGACCATGTGTCCCGCATGCGGCGCGCCGACCCACCGCGAGGAGGGAGAGGCGATGCGCTTCTGCACCAATGCCGCCTGTCCCGCCCAGCTGAAACGACATGTCGAGCACTTCGTGAGCCGCGGAGCGATGGACATCAGCGGGTTCGGCGAGAAGCTCGTCGACCGCTTCATCGACCTCGGATGGATCCAGGATGTCGCAGATCTCTATGCTCTTCCCTGGGAGGAAGTTGCAGCGCTCGACCGCTTTGGCGAGAAGAGCGCCGAGAACCTTCGAACCGCGATCGAGGCCAGCCGAGAGCAACCACTCGCCCGTCTGATCAACGGGCTCGGCATACGCCACATTGGCGAGCGCTCTGCCGCATCGCTCGCCGAACGCTTCGGCTCGCTGGACGCAATCACCGCCGCCACGCTCGAAGAGATCGCCGGCGTTGCCGGCGTTGGCCCGATCCTCGCCCAGAGCGTCCACGACTTCTTCCAGGAGCCTCGCAATCAGGAGGTGATCCGGAAGTTGCGCGAGGCAGGCGTCCGCACCGAGGAATCCGGGTCGGCCCGGGACCATGGCGCGCCGTTGGCTGGCCTCACGATCGTGCTGACCGGCCGTTTCGCGACAGCAGGCCGGGCTGAAGCGGAAGAGCGCCTGCGACGTCTCGGAGCAAACGTCACCAGTTCGGTATCGAAAAAGACCAGCTACGTCGTGGCGGGAGAGGACGCAGGAAGCAAGGAAACCCGCGCCCGCGAGCTTGGCGTGCCGGTTTTCGGCGAACCTGAATTGCTCCGGTTGCTCGACGGCATGGTTCCGGCGTGACAGACTGACCCGCATTCGAGCTGGGGAGGACGATGAGCGGTTACAGTCATCCAAGCCGGGAGGACGACCCGGTTCATACCGTCCGAACCATCGGACGGGTTGCGCAGATGCTGATCGAACTCCGGGATGAGTACGTGAAGCGGCCCCGGCCCGATCTTCTGGTGCAAATCGACAAGCGCCTCAGTGACCTCGATGCGTTGCATGACGAGCTTCGTCAGCGTGCCGCAGGGGATCTTGGATAGCGCAGGGAACGACCCGTTCATCACGACCATCGAACCGCACCACCCCGGGTGGTTGCGACCATCCGGATCGCGGCGGTCGCGATTTTCCCGGTTTGGCGCAGGGTCCGGTCGATGCCGCGGTGACCCGAACCGGCGCTACACTCCCGGAGCCGCCGTCGTTCCCGGTTTGACCAACGGCACGCCGCCGGCGCAAAGCGGGCACTCCCCCGCTTCCCACGTTTCGATGGCCAGCTGCACAAGCGGGTAGAGCGGTACGCCAAACTCGACTGAACCGCCGCTCCTGTCCACCAGCACCGAGACGCCGACGACCTCCACCGGCTGTGCAGCCAGCGCCGACAGAGTTTCACGGACCGATCCACCAGTGGTCAGGATGTCGTCCACCACCAGCACCCGCGCGCCGGGAACAAACGTCGTGCCGCGACGGAACTCGCGGCGGGATGACCCATCGCTTGCCCGTTCCGCATAGGCCGCATCGACGCCCATCTGGCGGGCTGTCTCGAAAGCGAGGATGACGCCGCCTGTGGTTGGACCGGCGACGACATCAACACCCCGATCGGCGAAGTGGCGAGCAATGCTCTCGCATGCCAGCACCGTGGCCGCAGGCTTTCGCAATAGATCGAACTTTTCAACGTATTGTCCGCTGTGACGCCCGGAGGCGAGCAGAAAGTGGCCTTCCTTCAACGCGCCCGCATCACGCAGGACGCTCAGCAATGCATCCGATTCCATGGTGGTGCTCCTGCGTTGCCTTTCACGGCACGAAATAGAAGGCGATTCCGAAGATGATATAAAGGGCAATCAATTGCGCACCCTCCAGCCAGTTTGACTCGCCGTCGACCGACACGAGCTGGGCAATCAACCCCGCGCCGATCAGCGCGATCAGTTCGAACGGGTGGAACACAAGATTCATCGGGGTGCCCATGGCCCACCCGATCAGCACCAGCAACGGCGCGACGAACAGCGCGATCTGCAAGCCGGATCCAACCGCAATCCCGAGGCTCAGGTCCATCTTGTTCTGGCGCGCCACCTGCACCGCGACCAGGTGCTCCGCAACGTTTCCGATCAAGGGAACGAGCATCACGCCGATAAACATCTCGGAGAGGCCCCACGCCTCTGCGGTCGGCTCCAACGCGCCGACCAGCAATTCGCTCATCACGACGATGCCCACCGTGGAGATCGCGAGCAACCCGAGCGCGAACGGCAGCTTCATCCCCGCCGCGTGCTCCTCATGGCCCGGATCGACATCTTCGGATGCCGGGGCGCGCAACACCCAGTAGATGTACAGCAGATAGATTCCGATCAACACGAAGGCCATCGCGTCGCTGAGGAAGAGGATCCGGTTCCGCGTGAGCGAGGTCTCTCCGGTCGGGATGGCAAAAATGGCCGGTACGGAGAGCGCCACGACGGCCAGCATCATCATCGTGGCGTTCGTTCCGGCACTTTTCGCGTCGAATCGCTGGGTGCCGTTCTTGAGGCCACCAAGGAAAAGGGAGAGCCCCATGACGATCAGGATGTTGCCAATGATCGACCCGGCGATGGATGCCTTCACCACGTCCACCAGTCCGGCCCGCAGCGCGACGATGGTGATGATGAGCTCAGCCGCGTTGCCAAGCGTCGCGTTCAGGAGCGCGCCGACCTTGGGGCCGGTATACACCGCGACTTCCTCAGTCGCCTGTCCCAGCAACCCTGCGAGCGGGATCATGGCAAGGGCAGATGCGAGGAAGAGCATCGTCGCATTCCCCACGTGCGCGAATTCGAGGATCAGCGCAATCGGGACTGCGATCAACAGCGCGTGAATCGG
>CAIPGK010000760.1 GCA_903864575.1 uncultured Chloroflexota bacterium | reverse complement strand
TCACCCCGATCCGCATCTCCATTCTCGGCTCCACAGGATCGATCGGCACGCAGACGCTCGATGTCATCGCCCGGCTTCCGGACCGGTTCGAAGTCGTCGCGCTCGCCGCGAGCCGTGTCTCGCCACTCCTGCTCGAGCAGTCCGCAGCCTTTCGCCCCCGGCTCGTCGCGGTCTCCGCTGATCAACCCGCGCCTCCCCTGCCGGATGGCGTCGCCTTCATCTCAGGCTCAGGCGCGCTCGAAGCGGCCGCCACCCGCCACGATGCCGACATCGTCGTCTCCGCCACCGCTGGTCACGGCGGAATCGAGGCAACGATCGCCGCGATCGAAGCGGGAAAGACCGTCGCCCTTGCCAACAAGGAGACCATTGTCTGCGCGGGCGAACTGGTGATGCCGCTCGCCCGGTCGCGCGGAGTCGAGATCCGTCCCGTGGACAGTGAGCACAGCGCGCTCTGGCAATCGCTCGCGGGCGCTCCAGTATCCGAGGTCTCCCGACTGATCCTCACCGCATCTGGCGGACCGTTCCGGCGCACTTCCCAGGAGGATCTCGAACACGTCACCCGCGAACAAACCCTGGATCACCCGACCTGGTCGATGGGAGGCAAGGTCACCGTTGACAGCGCCTCCCTGATGAACAAGGGACTCGAGGTCATCGAAGCTCGCTGGCTCTTCGACGTACCCTACGAGCAGATCGACGTGCTCGTCCATCCCGAGAGCATCATCCACTCCATCGTCGAGTTCCGCGACGCCAGCCAGATTGCGCAATTGAGTCTCCCCGACATGCGTCTCCCGATCCAATATGCGCTGACCTGGCCGGAACGCCTTGTGTCACCCTGCAGGAATCTCTCCCTCGCCGACCTGGGCTCCCTCACATTCGAGGCTCCCGACACCGACAGGTTTCCCGCGCTTCGCCTTGCCCGAGAGGCGGGCATCGCCGGAAACACCTACCCCGCGGTTCTCAGCGCCGCTGATGACGCTGCAGTCGCGGCATTTCTCGATGGCAGGATTCGCTTTCTGGACATTCCCGCTCTCGTTGCTGCGGCTCTCGACGCCCACGTGCCTGACGGTCCGCTCTCCCTCGAGTCGATGCTCGCCGCTGACCGCTGGGCTCATGCGCGAACGCAGGAAGCGATCGACGCGGGCTGAGAGCGGCAACCCGGGGAAAGCCTCTCGGGAGAAGCGGTATAGCGCAATGCGGGTCCGAGCCATGGGATCCGGCGCCCCGGTGCCGCCGGCCGCCGCCGTCATCCCAACTCGCGCGCCAGCGTGAGCACCACGATCCGCGATGCGCCCGCCGACAGCATCGGCGCAGCCACTGCCCCGAGCGTCGCACCAGTGGTGAACACGTCATCGACCAGCACAGGCGTGACCTTGGTCAGATCGAGTCTCCTCCCGCGATCCGACAGCGCAAATGCTCCTGCCATGTTCGCAGCCCGCTCGATCGCTCCAAGGCCGACCTGCGACCGTGTCTCGCGGACCCGGTCCACAGCCATTTCGCATGGCCATCCCAACTCGGCGGCT
>CAIPGK010000759.1 GCA_903864575.1 uncultured Chloroflexota bacterium | reverse complement strand
GCCGCGAGGTAATGATGCCGGTGTTCATGCCCACGAGGTTCAGGCCCCCGAAGAACCGGGCATGCTCGATTTTCACGCAGCGGTCCTGCACCACATCCAGCCCGGCCTCGCGCGCGATCCGCATCGCGTCATCGTTCCGCACGCCAAGCTGCAGCCAGAAGACCTTCGCGCCGATCTCGATCGACTGCCGCGCCAGATCCGGCGCTTCAACCGGGCGACGAAAGACATCGACGATCTCGACGGGCCGCGGGATGTCCGCCAGCGAGGCATAGACCGTTTGGCCAAGGATTTCGCCTCCCGCATATCGCGGGTTCACCGGGATGATGTCGTACCCCTCGGACAACATGTAAATCGCCGCGAAGTGACTCGGACGCATCTCATCCGCTGACAAACCGACCATCGCGATGGTCTTGTACTCGGTCAGCAGCCGCAACCGCTCATACGCCCCGGACGACGCCCGAATCGAGGCGGCCGCGGGCTGAATCTCGACACTGTCCCCGCTCATCCCCGCACCCCCGCCCCCGCAGTGGCCGCCGCTCGACCGAGACCAGTCGCTCGCCGCAACGCGCGGTCGAGGTCCCAGCAAATGTCGTCCACATCCTCCAGACCGACCGAAATCCGAACCAGATCCGGACTGATGCCCGACTCGACCTGCTGCTCATCGGTCATTTGCTGGTGGGTGGTGCTGCCCGGGTGGATGACGAGCGTCTTGGCGTCGCCAACATTGGCGAGGTGGGAGATCAGACGAAGATCCTCGATGAAGGCCGCGCCCTGCTCGCGTCCGCCTTTCACGCCAAAGGTGAAGACCGCCCCCGCCCCACGCGGCAGGTACTTCTGCTTCAGCGCGTAGTACGGGCTCTCCGGCAAACCAGGGTAGCTGACCCAGGAAACGGCAGGATGATCCGCCAGGAAGCGCGCCACTGTCTCGGCGTTCTGGACGTGCCGCGCCATCCGCACGGGCAACGTCTCCAATCCCTGCAGGAAGAGGAAGCTGTTGAATGGCGAGAGGGTCGGGCCGAGGTCCCGAAGGTTCTCAACCCGGGCCTTCATCAGGTAGCCATACTCGCCAAAGGTCTCCGCGAAGGAGATGCCATGGTACCCCGGTGACGGCTCCGTCATTCCCGGAAACTTGCCATTGTGCCAATTGAACCTGCCTGATTCGACGATGATGCCACCGATTGCCGTCCCGTGGCCGCCGATGAATTTCGTCGCCGAATGAACCACGATGTCCACCCCGAACTCGATCGGACGGCAGAGGAACGGGGTGCCGAACGTGTTGTCGATCATCAGCGGCACGCCCGCCTCATGGGCGATCGCGGCCACGGCCTCGATATCCAGCACATTCGCGCGCGGGTTCCCGATCGTCTCGCCATACACGACCCGCGTCCGGTCGGTGATCGCCCGTCGGAAGTTCTCCGGGTCGTCGGGATTCACGAAGACCGTATCGACGCCCCACCGCCGGAGCGTGATGTCCAACTGGGTGTAGGTACCCCCATACAGCGCATTCGAAGCGACGATCTGGTCGCCGGGACCAAGCAGCGTCGTCAGCGCAATGAACTGCGCGGCATGGCCGGAGGAGACCGCGAGCGCGCCGATGCCACCCTCGAGCGCGGCGACCCGCTCCTCGAACGCGGCGGTGGTGGGGTTCATGATGCGGGTGTAGATATTGCCGAACCGCTGCAAGGCGAAGAGTTCCGCCGCGTGATCGGTGTCCTCGAATACGTAACTCGTTGTCTGGTAAATCGGCATCGCCCGCGCGCCGGTGACGGGGTCCGGTCGCTGACCGGCGTGAACGGCGAGCGTATCGAACCCGAAGACCCGATCATCCTCGCCAACGATGTCGAACTCGCCCCGGCCGCCGTCTCCATCATACCCACGCCCATGCCCATGGCCGTGACCGTTGGATGCACTGGGCGGAGACGGATGCTGCTTCCCGTTCATCATCGCTCATTTGCTCCCGTTCGCCGCCGGCGCGGCCTCGAACTCGAGGGTCATTTCCGGCGATTGTCGCAGCGTCGCGCCGACCACGCAGTATTTCTCCGCGCGCTTCGCGAGCCGTTCGAGCCGATCCGGGGCAACGTCAGCCCCAATCCTGATCTTGGTCCGGATCGCCGAGAACCCAACCGGGGTCTCAGCATCGATGCCCATCGTCCCGCGGAAGTCCATGTCGCCCTCAACGGTCACATCGAGTTCCTGCAACTCGACGCCCATCGCGGCAGCGACCATCCGGACGGTGATCTCCTGGCATGCGGCGAGCGACGCAAGCAGCAGATCGCCCGAACAGGCGAGATCCCCGTCTCCACCCGCGTACGGATGCGCCCCTACGCGCCATTCCACCCCCGGCGCGCCGGCGGTGCCAATACGCACACGGGTCGGGTCATCGTGGGTGGGAGTTCGGCTCTCGATGGTGAACGTCAGCCGTGCCGACTCCGGGTCGGTCTCGTACCGCTCCTTGAGCGGCGCTTGCCGCTCACGCAGGCTCGGTTTGTCGGTCATGGGGCAAGCTCCAGGGGGAACGACGGTTTCCAATGGATCGCTTCCCCATGATAATGCGCGGCGGGCGCGGGCGACGTGCCCTCGTTCTCGATCGGGCGGGGAATACGAGCATGGCGAGCGGACGACTGGCGGGCAAGACGGCGCTGATTACAGGCAGCACCCGCGGCATCGGGAGGGACATCGCAACCCGGCTCGCAAGCGAGGGCTGCAATCTCATCGTTCACGGGCGGGACATCAAGGACGCACGCCGCGCCGCCGCGGAACTTCAGGCATCAGGCGTGGAGACCGTGGCCATCGCCGCCGATCTCTCCCGGATCGAGGACGCCCACCGACTTGCCGACGAGACTCTCGCCGCCGCGCAGCGTCTCGACATCCTCATCAACAACGCCGGCATGTCCATCCGCGAAAACTTCTGGGATGTCTCGGACGCCAACTTCGACTATCAGCTCAACGTCAATTTCCGCTCGCCGTACATCCTCGCCCAACACGCCGCTCGGCACATGATCGACAAGGGCATCCGGGGCCGGATCGTCAACACTTCCACGATCGGCGCGCACCTTGCCCACAAGAACGCCGCGGTCTACGACAGCGCCAAGGCCGCCGTGGAAGCGATGACCCGCAATATGGGTTGGGAACTCGGGCCCCACCGGATCACGGTCAACTGCGTCGTTCCCGGTCCGATCGGTGACCGGCCGCAGGCATCGGAACCCGAGGGCATGTGGGACAAGATCGCGCCCTACGTTACCGTCGGCCGCGTCGGCTCCGGCATGGACATCGCCGCCGCCGTCGCCTTTTTCTGCCTTCCCGAGACGGAGTTCATCACTGGCCAGAGCCTGATCATCGACGGCGGCTATGGCGCGCCGCTGCAGGAGAATTACGCGGAGATCTGACGGTGGATGTGGCATCGGGTATCGGGAATTTGGCCAACTACCCGATACCTGATGCCCGGTGTCAACGCCTACCCCTTGAGGGCTCCCTCCTGGAGGCCCTTCATGTACCAGCGCTGGGCGATGCCGAAGGCGATCAGACCAGGCAGGATCGCCATGACGTACACGGCCGCGAGACGCGGCCACACCCACGCGCCCATACCCCCCGCGGCAGTCGCGAGAACGACTGGCAGCGTCTTCTGCTCCAGGTCGTTCATGAGGGTTGTCGCGAGCAGATACTCGCCCCAGGCCGTGACGAAGTTGACGATGATCACCACCACGATGCCGTTGCTGACGATCGGCAGCATGACTTGGAGCAGCATTCGCACCGGGCCGGCGCCATCGATCTTCGCCGCGTCTCCGAGGTCCTTCGGTACGGTTTCGAACATGCCCCGCATGATGAAGACCGAGATGGCGAGGGATAACGTGACGTAGGGGAAAATCAGGCCCCATGCGCGATTGATCAACCCAAGTTGCCGCTGGACTTCCCAGATCGAAATGATCGCGGTGACGCGGGTCGGAAAGAACATCGAGGCCACCAGCAGACCGAGCACGATTGCCTTGCCCGGCATGTTCAGGTGAACCAGCGCATACCCCGCCAGCACGGACAGGATCGTCGTGATGATGACGGTTGACCCTGTCACCACCACGCTGTTGAGAAAGTTGCGCGGCAGTGTCTGGATCTGCGATAGCGCCTGCCCATAGTGGGTAAAGTCGAACTGCTTCGGCCAGATCTCGTTCTGGTAAGCATCAGGCAGGGACTTCACCGACATGATCAGCACCCACGCGATGGGAAACAGGATCACGATGGCGAACAGCACCAGCACGACGTGACGAAGAATCGTTGGCCAGCGTGGCCAGCGACGCGGCGTCCATTCCGGAATCGACTCCGGGATGACGAT
>CAIPGK010000758.1 GCA_903864575.1 uncultured Chloroflexota bacterium | reverse complement strand
CGTGCGCCCAGCCTGCCGGAATACCACGAACCGGCGGCGGTGAAAAAAAGCGCAGATCCAATGACAAAGCTGACCCGCGAAGGAGGCAACCCGCGCTCTGAAAGCACCGCCTGCGCGTAGAGCGCGATCAGCGTGAGCATCGTGTAGAGGCCCGTGCTGAAGGCGAGCAGCCAGGCCAGGCCGGGATGGCCGCGCACGATGCGCCATGCCACCGCAATGGTTCCCAGCATGCCGTGGTTCGCGTCCCGGTCACGTTCCGGCTCTCGCAAGGTAAGCGCGATGGCGGCCGCGAGGAGTGATACGGCCGCGGAAAGCAGGAAGGGCCAGCGAAAATCTCGGTCCGCCAGAATGCCTCCCAGCCACATCGTCACTGCGAGGACGACGTAGGATGCCGAAAGCAACCGGCCATATAAGCCTGCGTAGCGGCTCGCGCGGCGGTCCTCCGCGAGGCTGTCATACAGGAATGCCTCGGTCGCGCCAGATCGAAACGCGTAGGACGCGCCGCTGGCGAACATCGCGGGCAGGAGCCACCACATCGAGTCAGCCTTGAGAATCAGCAGCGCCGAAAGTGCGGCGAGGAACGGTCCGAACGCCAGCGACCATTTCCGGCCAAGGAGGTCCGCGAGCGACCCTGACGGCAACTCCAGCGTCACCGGTGCGAGGTGAAAGACGGACTCCGCGAGACCGATCTCGGCCAGCGAAAATCCGCGATGCTGCAGATACAGAATCCAGATGCTCCCGGTAAATGAGAACTCGGCGAGCACCTTGAACGCGAAGAACCGATGCAGACCCGCCCCAACTTGCCGCTCGTTCTGCTCGCTCTTCGCCGATTTCACCGCCGCCGCCTTCCGTTGCCCGGCGCGCGTGAAGTCACCACGGGCCAGCGTCCCGGCAAGGGTACACTAGGGGTTCGCGGGCTCCGTGATGGGACGACATGTGACCCCCCAGACCGCCCTCATCATCCTTGCCATCCTTTTCTGGCTTTCCGCCCAGTACGGGCTCGCCTACTGGGCGGTTCGCGACGCTCGCGGCAGGAGTGTCTTCCGATCGGGCAACCGGGTCGGCTGGACGCTTGTCATCCTTTGCCTCCCCATTGCCGGCCCACTCCTCTATGCCCGGGCGGGACGACCGGGGCGCGCAACCATCCGGCGTCGAACCGGGGAAGCGTTCGCTCCGGATCGGCAACCATCGCGTGGCGTCAACAGACTCCGCTCATCCCGCCCTCCCCGTGCACGCTACCCTCGGACGCTCCCCGATGCCCATCCGGATCACGCAGATCCATGGGACTGGGACGCGGCGTGGGACGACGTTCCACCCCCTCCCCCGGCACAAACGTCCTCCGCGACCCGAGAGCGCCCCCGGTAACACCACCCCGCTCGCCTATACTCCGGGCGTGACGCACGAATCACTCGGCTCCACCATCGACGCGCCCGCTCCCCGCCGCCGCACCGCCATTGCGCGGTCGCCGCTGTCGCGTGGCCACGACACCGGGAGTCACCCGGAAAACGCAGGCCGAATCGCCGCGATCGAAGCCGAATTGCACCGGCAGGGCCTCGATGCAGGAAGGCTTGACCTCGCAACCCGGCCGGCAGGACTCGCCGCCATCCTTCGAGTACACGATCTCGCCTATCTCGACGAAATCGAGGAAATCTCGCTGCTTGGTGGTGGGTCACTCGACGCCGACACCGTTATCCGCGCCGATTCCTGGGAGGCTGCTCTCCACGCCGCCGGGGCCGCAATCGCGGCAACGGATGCCGTCATCGATGGCCGTGCCGAATGCGCCTTCGCCATCGTCCGGCCTCCCGGTCACCACGCGGGTCCGAAACGAGGCATGGGCTTCTGTCTCGTGAACAACATTGCCGTTGCGGCCGCGCATGCTCGCTCCCGCGGTCTCGATCGTGTGCTTGTCCTGGACTGGGATGTCCACCACGGCAACGGAACGCAAGACGCCTTCTACGACTCGGACAGCGTCTTCCTGCTCTCGCTTCACCAACACCCGCTCTATCCCGGCACGGGTGCGGCAAGCGAACGAGGCGCGGGAGCGGGCGAGGGTTTCACGCTCAATCTGCCGCTTCCGGCTGGCCTGAACGACGCCGCGTATCTCCAGATCTTCGACGAGTTTGCGGCTCCGGTCATCCGCAGGTTCCACCCCGATCTCCTGCTGATTTCCGCCGGCTTCGACGCCCATGCCGCCGATCCGCTCGCTGGCATGAACCTCACCGAACGCGGATTTTCGGCCCTCGCCTCGCGCGCCGCCGCGATCGCCGCCGACCTCTGTGAAGGCCGCCTCGTCGCCGTGCTCGAAGGCGGTTACGATCCT